>JAZBOU010000098.1:0-4782 GCA_036351275.1 Bacteroidales bacterium | reverse complement strand
TTTCTTTGGATTTGGGATCTTTGTGCTATCCTCCTTCGGGGGCACGGAAGCCCTGGGTTACCTTATCCCGTTCACCTTGCTCATGGCCCTGCTATCCAACCTGTTCTTCCTTCCATCATTGCTTTTAAGCATGGATAAGTATATCACCACGAAGAGTTTCAGGGAACCCCTGCTGGAGATCTTCGATGAAGAAGAAGACATTGAGCTCGATGAACTTGAGATAGAGGATATAAAAACGGAACAAGAAAATACTGAGTAAGCTGTTTTCATAATGATATCCTGCCTTGAGTGATGATATCCAAATGATTAATGATTAATAAAGATTGGTATTGGAGAGTTTTGCGCTCAGATCAATCGAATTTCATCATTACCATTCTGCAATAATCATTAGGATCTAATCCCTTATCATTCGATGTAATTCCTTACCTTTATCTCGCAGAATTAATACGACATCACATGAAAGGAATCATTCTTGCCGGAGGTTCCGGCACCAGACTTTATCCGATCAGCATTGCAATCAGTAAACAATTAATGCCGGTTTACGATAAGCCCATGATATATTATCCTCTCTCGATACTTATGATGGCCGGTATCAGGGATATCCTGATCATCTCAACCCCCGAGGACCAGGCAGGCTTCCAGCGCTTATTGGGTGACGGAAGCAGGTTGGGATGTAACTTCAGCTTTGCCAAACAGGAGGTTCCGAATGGTCTGGCACAGGCATTTGTGATCGGTGAAGAATTCGTCGGCAACGATAAGGTTGCCCTTGTGCTTGGCGACAATATCTTTTATGGCGCGGGACTGAAGCCATTGTTGCAAAAGAATAACGATCCCGATGGCGGGATCATCTTTGCATACCACGTTTCCGATCCTGAACGCTACGGGGTGGTTGATTTCGATGAAAACCAGATGGCCATCTCCATTGAAGAAAAACCCCAGAAACCAAAGTCGAACTTCGCTGTTCCCGGCCTCTACTTTTACGATAATTCGGTGATAGATGTAGCCAAAAATATCAAACCCAGTGCCCGTGGGGAATATGAGATCACGGATGTAAACAAGCACTACCTGGAGGCCGGAAAACTCAAAGTGGGCATCCTGGGCAGGGGAACGGCATGGCTGGATACAGGTACTTTCAGCAGCCTGTTGCAGGCCGGGCAGTTCGTCCAGGTGGTGGAAGAACGACAGGGACTGAAGATCGGCTGCGTGGAGGAAGTCGCCTACAATATGGGATTCATTGGTGAGAATGACCTGAGGAGGATCGCCGAGCCCCTGCTAAAAAGTGGTTATGGACAATACCTCCTGAACATTCTAGAATAAAAACCCGGAAATACGATGCTGACATACAAAGAACTTCTCGAGAAATACAGTAAATCGCTCAATGAGGAATCCTTCCCCGGGAAGCCTGTTGAACTTTACGAGCCGATAAAATACATGATGGATATTGGTGGCAAACGCCTCAGGCCGGTTTTGCTGCTTATGGCCTGTGAAGCCTTCGGCGGAAAACTCGAAAAAGCCATGCCGGCAGCACATGCCATTGAAATATTTCACAATTTCACGCTTGTTCATGACGATATCATGGACGGTGCCAGGATCCGAAGAGGAAAAGACAGCATATGGAAGATATGGGGTGAAGATACTGCCATCCTGGTAGGCGATACCATGTTTGCCATGGCGATTGAATACCTGATCAAGACCGATCATCCGAAAAAGATCGAAATGGCGGAAGCTTTCCTGAAAGTGGCAAAAGAAGTTTGCGAAGGCCAGCAACTCGATATGAATTACGAAGAAGAGGATGATATCACTATCCCGGACTACCTCACAATGATAAAGCTGAAAACAGCCGTTCTGCTTGCCACTGCATTGCAGATCGGGGCCATGTTCGGCAATGCCGGGAAAGAGGATCTGCAGAATATTTATGATTTCGGCATCAATATAGGGATGGCCTTCCAGCTCAAAGACGACCTGCTTGACGTTTTTGGCAATGTTGACAAATTCGGGAAGATGCCGGGAGGCGATATATTATCCGATAAAAAAACCTTCCTGCTGCTAAAAGCACTGGCTATTGCAAATAAAAAAGATAAGGAGATCATCCTGAACTATGTTGGCGAAGGCGATGACGATCCCGAACAAAAGATCATGGACATTACCGCCATTTATGCCAAACTCAACCTCGACAAGATCACGATAACCGAGATGGAAAGGCTTTTCGAACGCGCCGAATACCATATGGAAAAAGTCAGCCTGCCGGAAGAAAAAAAGGCAGAGTTGCTATCCATTGCGCAGAAGATGATGTATAGGGACAATTAGGGGACTGGGTGCTGGGGACTGGGTGCTGGGCTTTTGAATGAATAGTGATTAGATCCTATTGATTACTGAAGATCGGTAGTGAAGAAATTCGACTGCTCTGAACTCAGAACTTTCCAATGCCAATCGTTACTAATCACTAATCAATAGGATATCATCATTCACGAAGACTTCTTCAAGGCTTCCTGCTCCTCTTTAATTTCTTCGAATTCCATATGCAACTCTTCCCAGAGTTTCATTTCTTCATCAAGTTTTGCTTTAACAGCATTATATTTTTTGAATACTTCAGGGTCTGAAAGTGCTTCTTTGTGCTGATCAGGATCCATAAGTACTTTATCCATCTCCGCCAGTTCGGCTTCCAGGGCTGCGATCTTATCCTCGCATTTGCTGATGCGGGTAGTCAGCTTGCGCATGTCGCGCTCGAGCTGTTTGTTCTTCTCGTACACTTCCTTGTTCTTTGATACTTCCTTCTGTTTTTCGGAAGTTCCCTGCAATTTTTGCTCAAGTTCCCTGAGGCTTTTGAGTTTATTGAAATGAAGGAAGTCGTAGATATCACCCAGGTATTCCTGTACCCCCTTATTTCTGAATTCAAATACCTTGTTGCTGAGCCCCTGCAGGAAATCACGGTCGTGTGAAACAATGATGAGTGTTCCCTCATATTGCAGCAATGCGCTTTTCAGAATATCCTTCGAACGCATATCGAGGTGGTTTGTAGGCTCATCGAGGATGAGCAGGTTGGATGGTTTAAGCATCAGCCCGGCCAGTGAAAGACGCGACTTCTCCCCTCCCGAAAGTACTTTCACTTTCTTGTCAATTTCTTCTCCAGAAAAGAGGAACCCACCCAGCAGGTTACGCACCTGGGTACGCATATCGCCGGTAGCTTCATCATCAATGGTCTCGAAAACGGTTTTATTGCCATCCAGCATCTCGGCCTGGTCCTGGGCATAGTAAGCCAGCTGCACATTATGGCCAAACTTCAGTTCACCGCTGTATTCAAGCAATCCCATGATCACCTTTGAAAGGGTTGTTTTCCCTTCTCCGTTCTTACCGACAAAAGCCACACGGTCGCCTTTTATAATTGAAAGATCAAGTTTGCGCAAGACCTCATTCTCACCGTAGCTTTTACTCAATCCCTTGCATTCAACAACTACTTTTCCCGAGCGGGGTGCCGGCGGGAAACGAAAATGAATGGCCGCATGGTCGAAATCCTCGATCTCCACCAGGTCCATTTTATCAAGCATCTTGATCTTCGACTGCACCTGCCTCGCCTTTGTATTTTTATAGCGGAAACGCTCAATGAAGCGTTCGATCTGCCTGACCTGCTTCTGCTGGTTATTGTACGTTGCAAGCTGTTGCTCCAGGCGTTCTTCCCGCAGCTGCACATATTCTGTGTAGGCCGCCTTGTAGTCGAATATCCGTTCATCACTGATCTCGATGGTACGATTGCAGAGGTTATCAAGAAAGGCCCGGTCGTGCGAAACCAGGATGACGGCGCCGAAATAGTTCGACAGGAATTCTTCCAGCCATTGAATGGATTCGATATCGAGGTGGTTGGTAGGCTCATCGAGCAGGATAAGATCGGGCTTGCGAAGCAGTATTTTTGCTATTTCGACCCGCATCTGCCAGCCATAGCTGAATTCGGCCACGGGCCGGTTCAGGTCTTCCCGCTTAAATCCAAGGCCGGCCAGCACTTTTTCAACATCCGCATCCATGGAACCCCCGCCCAGGATCAGAAATTTCTCATTCGCTTCCGAGAGTTTTGTGATCAGCTTACGGTATGAAGCGGATTCATAATCTTCCCGCCGGGCGATCTCCCGGTTAATATCGTCTATATCCTGCTTTAACCTGAGGATCTCATCGAAAGCGACAATGGTCTCATCATAAATCGTCTTGTCGCTCTGCAGCTTCATCTCCTGCGGCAGGTAGCCGATGCGCGCGCTTGAAGGGATCACCACTTCTCCTGTTTCCGGTGCCTGTGAACCCGAAATTATCCTGAGCAGGGTTGTTTTCCCGGATCCGTTGCGGCCCACCAATCCCACCCTGTCTTTCTTGTTGATAATGAAAGACACGTTGCGGAACAGGGTAGTTCCGCCAAAGTGTACCGATAGATCGCTTACGGAATACATTAAGGATAATTAGTTGGGCAAATTTAGTCAATCCCAGGGAGAATTGAGTGACTAGTGATTAGATCCTATTGATTATTGGAAAATGGCAATGATGAAATTCGAATGATCTAAAATCAGAGTTCTAATCTACCAATCGTTACCAATCACCAATTATTAAAAAAGGGGCTCCGCGATGCGGAGCCCCTTGCCAGTTCCATGCTGCCAGGACGCTTAACGCGCCCAGGCAGTGAGGATTATTAGTGAGCTATGGTGATCTTCTTTGTAACAATACCGCCAGTGGTTTCCACCTTCACGATATAAACTCCCGTTTCATAGCCGGCAACGCTCAGTTGCAGATCGTTGTCTTCGACAA
>JAZBOU010000097.1:0-16590 GCA_036351275.1 Bacteroidales bacterium | reverse complement strand
GCAATGCCTCGACTACCGCTCGGCATGACAAGGCATTGTTTTTTTAGGGGATAAGGGCGCGGCACTCAATAACTTGATTTTACTGGTGTGCCGCGCCCTTATTCTATTTTAATGACTTTGATTTGTCACCGCGAGCGAAGTCGAGCGGCTCTTTCAATCACGCAGTTTTCTATATTTAGAATTAACCGGACACTAGTGATTTAGAATTTCGGATTTTATTTCAGGAATTTAAATCCTTTTCCAAGATACATTCCTGAATCACCCAGTATTTCTTCGATACGAAGCAGCTGGTTATACTTTGCGATCCTGTCGGAACGGCTGGCAGAACCTGTTTTGATCAGGCCTGTGTTTAGTGCTACGGCAAGGTCGGCGATGGTTGTATCCTCCGTTTCTCCGGACCGATGGCTGATCACAGAAGTGAAAGATGCCCCCTTGGCCATATCTACCGCATCAATGGTTTCTGTGAGGGTCCCGATCTGGTTTACCTTGATCAGGATGGAGTTTGCAATTCCCTTATCGATACCTGTTTTCAGTCGTTTGGTGTTGGTTACGAAGATGTCATCGCCTACCAGCTGGATCTTGTCACCCATTTTGTCGGTCATGAGCTTCCATCCGTCCCAATCATCTTCTGCCATACCATCTTCGATTGAAATGATAGGATATTTCTTTGCCCATCCGGCCCAGAAATCCACCATCTCGGCAGGTGTGAGCTTATCGCCGGTTGACCATTTAAAGTGATATTTATTTTCTTCCGGCAGGTAATATTCTGATGATGCAGGATCGAGGGCGATAAAGATGTCTTCACCTGCTTTATACCCTGCTTTATCGATGGCCTCCAGTACAACCTTGATCGCGTCCTCGTTCGATTTAAGGTTGGGTGCAAACCCGCCCTCATCACCAACGTTCGTTGAATGTCCGGCCTTTTTAAGCACTGCTTTCAGGTTGTGGAATACTTCCGAACCCATCCTTATGGCATCACTGAAGGTTTCGGCGCCAACAGGCATGATCATGAACTCCTGGAAATCAATACTGTTATCAGCATGTGAACCCCCGTTCAAAATGTTCATCATGGGGATAGGCAATACATGTGCGTTCGGACCACCAATGTATTTGAACAGGAACTGTCCGGTATCCTGCGCACCAGCGTGTGCTACAGCCAGTGAAACACCGAGCATGGCATTGGCCCCCAATTTTTCTTTGTTGGGTGTTCCGTCGATCTCGATCATACGTTTGTCGATATCCCGTTGATCGGTCACATAATAACCCTGCAATTCCTCGGCAAGGATATTATTCACGTTCTCAACGGCTTTCAATACACCTTTCCCCATATAGGTACCCTTGTCGTTGTCGCGAAGCTCTACCGCTTCATGTACGCCGGTTGACGCTCCTGAGGGAACTGCAGCTCGGGCAACGATGCCTGTGTTGGTGTAAACATCTACTTCTATTGTAGGATTTCCACGGGAATCAAGGATTTGACGTGCGTGGATGTTTGCGATCATTGAACTCATATTGTTATTATTTCTTGGTTGCTAATTATTTGAGATAAAAAAAGGATAAAGCCAGAAAACCTTATCCTTTTATTTCCAGATGGATGGATCTTATTCTTCCTTTTTCTTTTCTTTTTCATCTGAAGCATCCGCTTTGGGTTCTTCAGCCGCGGGTTCTTCCTTGTCCGCCTCAGCTTCAGCGGCGGCGGGCTTAGCCTCTTCGGCTACTGGCTTCTCTTCACCGGCTTCCGGCTCCTTGCTGGCTTCCGGCTTCTCCTCGGCTTCGGCTTTAGGTTCTTCTTTGGGTTCTTCCTTGTCCGCCTTAACTTCAGCGTCGGCGGGCTTCGTTTCTTTCGCTTCCGGCTTCTCCTCGGCTTCGGGCTCTTCTTTCTTCTCCTCGGCTTCGGGCTCTTCTTTCTTCTCCTCGGCTTTGGGCTCTTCCTTTTTTACTTCAGCTTCAGGCTTTTCCTCAAGCTCTTCTTTGACCTCTTCTTTCACCTCTTCTGCCTTTTCTTCTTTATTCTCATCAGCAGCTTCTACTACTTCTTCTGTAGTCTTTGCAGCGACGGAGGTTTCAGTTTCAGCAGCAGCTTTTGCACCGCCACCTCTTCTCCGGCGTGTTTTCTTGGGCCCTTTGGCTTTCTCCTGGAGGAGGTTCTCATTGTAATCGACCAGTTCGATCAGTGCCAGCTCAGCATTGTCGCCGAGCCTGTTACCGATCTTGATGATACGGGTGTAACCACCCGGGCGGTCGGCCACCTTAACCGATACTTCCCTGAAAAGTTCTGTTACCGCTTCCTTGTCGTTAAGGTAGCTGAACACCACCCTTCTTGCATGGGTAGAGTCGGTTTTCGACTTGGTGATGAGGGGCTCGATATATGTACGCAAGGCCTTGGCCTTGGCAACAGTTGTCTTGATGCGTTTATGTATGATCAGCGAACTCGCCATATTGGCAAGCATGGCTTTCCTGTGAGCACTCGTCCTGCTTAAATGATTGAATCTTTTACCGTGTCTCATCTCAATTATTCCTTATCTAATTTGTATTTCGAAATGTTCATGCCAAATTCAAGTCCTTTAGATTTAACCAGCTCTTCCAGTTCAGTGAGCGATTTCTTACCAAAGTTCCTGAATTTAAGCAGGTCGTTCTTGTTAAAGGTTACCAGGTCGCCAAGCGACTCAACATCAGCAGCTTTCAAACAATTCAATGCCCTGACTGAGAGGTCCATGTCGACCAGTTTGGTTTTCAATAACTGACGAATATGTAATGAATTTTCATCGAACTCTTCGGTCACTGCCTTTTCTTCTGAATCCAGTGTGATCTTCTCATCCGAGAAAAGCATGAAATGATGGATCAGGATCTTGGCAGCTTCTTTTAAAGCTTCCTTCGGGTGGATCGAACCATCTGTTTCGATCTCAAGTACCAGTTTTTCATAATCGGTTTTTTGTTCAACCCTCCAGTTGTCGATGTGATACTTCACATTCTTGATAGGGGTGTGTATAGAATCGATGGCGATGGTGTCAACGGTGGCATTCACGGATTTGTTCTCTTCAGCGGGAACATATCCCCTGCCTTTATTGATGGTGATCTCCATGGAGAGTTTCACGCTGCTGTCCATGTGGCAGATCACTTCTTCCGGGTTCAGCACCTGGAAAACAGACAAAAATTTGTTGATATCGCCGGCCTTAAACACCTCCTGGTCACCGATCACGATGTGGATCTTTTCACTGTTTTCCGTATCGATCTGTTTTTTGAACCTGATTTTTTTAAGGTTCAGGATGATCTGGGAAACATCTTCAACCACACCACGGATAGTGGAAAATTCCTGTACTACACCGTCGATCCTCACGGATGTGATGGCGTATCCTTCAAGGGATGACAGAAGGATCCTTCTCAGTGCGTTGCCAATTGTTACACCGAATCCAGGTTCCAGCGGACGAAATTCAAAGCTACCTTTGAAATCATCGGCTTCTATCATGATCACCTTGTCTGGTTTTTGAAATGCTAATATTGCCATAATATGCTGTATATTAAATATTCACCTAATGAGTGGGCTGTCAGGGCTTATTATTTGGAGTAAAGTTCAACAATGAGCTGTTCCCTGATATTTTCCGGGATCTCTTCCCTTGTGGGGTAGTTCACGAACCTGCCTTCCAGTTTTTCATCATCCCATTCAAGCCATCCAAAGCTATTGCTTCGGCCAGAAAGCGATTCTGTTACAACTTCAAGCGATTTTGACTTTTCCCTTACGCTGATAATGTCACCGGGTTTTACTTCAAAGGAAGGGATATTGGTAACAACACCGTTCACAAGGATATGCCTGTGTGAAACCAGCTGCCTGGCACCACGACGGGTAGGGGCGATCCCCAGCCTGTAAACAACATTATCGAGCCTGGCTTCAATAAGTTGAAGCAGGATCTCACCGGTAACGCCTTTTTTCTTGGTCGCTTTCTTGAAAGTATTACGGAACTGCCTTTCAAGGATACCATAGGTATATTTTGCCTTCTGCTTTTCCTGGAGCTGGATACCGTATTCTGATTCTTTCCTTCTGCGCCTGTTGTTCCCATGATGTCCCGGGGGATAAGGTTTCCTGTCAAGCGCTTTATCCGCTCCAAAGATCGGATCTTTGAATTTCCTGGCAATCTTTGATTTTGGTCCTCTGTACCTGGCCATAGTTTATTCTTCTTGTGTTAAAAAATTATACTCTTCTTCTTTTTGGCGGTCTGCATCCATTATGCGGTAATGGGGTTACATCCTTGATCTCGGTTACTTCAATACCCATTGAATGGATGGTGCGGATCGCTGATTCCCTGCCTGCTCCGGGTCCCTTAACATGCACCTTCACCTTGCGGAGTCCGGCGTCGTAAGCGACTTTTGCGCAATCTTCGGCTGCCAGCTGAGCAGCGTAAGGCGTGTTCTTTTTAGAACCCCTGAACCCCATCTTACCCGATGAAGACCATGAGATCACCTGTCCTGCATTGTTGGTCAGCGAGATGATAATGTTATTGAACGAAGCACTGATGAATGCCATTCCTGTGGGTTCAACCTTGACCACCCGCTTCTTCGAACTTCTGGTTGATTTAGCCATAGTTTTTCTTTATTTCAACAGAATAATTCTGTTTCCTGTTTTACATTAACCTTTCGGTGCCATCTTTTTGTTGGCAACGGTTTTCTTACGTCCTTTACGTGTACGGGCATTGTTCTTGGTACTCTGTCCGCGAACCGGAAGGCCAATACGATGACGGATGCCACGGTAAGTCCCGATGTCCATCAAACGCTTGATGTTCATTTGAGTTTCTGACCTGAGCCCACCTTCTACTTTGTAGTTCTCGTTGATGATGTAACGAATCTTGTTTTGCTCCTCGTCATTCCAGTCCTCAACTTTCTTGTCCCAGTCAACTCCTGCTTCAGTCAGGATCTTCTGGGCATTGCTCCTGCCAATTCCGTAAATATAGGTGAGGGCGATCTCACCCCTTTTTTTGTCTGGTATATCTACACCTGCTATCCTAGCCATATCTGATAGATTATCGTGTTATTATTATCCTTGTCTTTGTTTAAATTTAGGGTTCTTCTTGTTTATAACGTACAAGCGTCCCTTGCGTCTAACGATCTTACATTCAGGCGACCGTTTTTTAACTGATGCTCTCGTTTTCATTTTAAATGCTTTTCTATTTATATCTGAACGTAATTCTTCCTTTTGTTAAATCATAGGGCGACATTTCCAGTTTTACCCTGTCGCCCGGTAAAATCTTAATATAGTGCATTCTCATCTTTCCTGAAATATGGGCGATGATCACATGCCCGTTTTCCAGTTCAACCCTGAACATGGCATTGCCTAAAGATTCAATGACTGTGCCGTCCTGTTCTATGCTTGGTTGTTTTGCCATAATGCTATTTTGCGTTTATCACTTTTTCAATGTATTCAAATGTTGATAAAACCTCGGCCTGCTCTTTTCTCACTACCACATCATGCTCATAGTGAGCCGATGGTTTGCTGTCGGCGGTCCTGATCGTCCAGCCGTCCTGCATCTGCACCACATGCCTGCTGCCAAGGTTTACCATTGGTTCGATGGCGAGCACCATGCCTTCCTGAAGTTTTGGACCCGTTCCGCGTTTTCCGTAATTGGGTACCTCAGGTTTTTCATGCAGTTGCCTTCCCAGGCCATGGCCAACAAGGTCCCTCACCACGGAGTAACCGAACTGTTCCACATGATTCTGCACGGCGTGGCCGATGTCACCAACCCTTTTTCCTTCCACTGCTACTTCGATGGCTTTGTACAATGATTCTTTTGTACGCTCCATCAGCAGCCTGACATCGTCGTCGATCTCACCCACAGCAAATGTGTAGGCCGAGTCGCCATAAAAACCGTTTTTTAACACTCCGCAGTCGATCGAAACAATATCACCCTCCAGCAACGGCCTGTGTCCGGGAAACCCGTGCACTACCTGTTCGTTGATCGATATGCAAAGGGTGAACGGAAAGCCGTTGTAACCTTTGAAACCGGGTTCGGCACCATGGTCCCTGATAAATTCTTCTGCAAGCTTATCCAGGACAATGGTCTCCACACCGGGTGCCAATCGTTTAGCAACCTCAGCGAGTGTTTTTCCAACAAGTAAAGAACTCTCTCTTAATAATTCAATTTCTTCTTCGGTCTTAATATGTATCATTACCGCTAATTTGGTACTACATACTAAATGAAGACCGTCCTTTGATACGGCCCGACTTGGTCAGCCCGTCATAATGCCTCATCAGCAGGTGACTTTCTATTTGTTGAAGTGTATCCAGCACAACACCTACAAGGATGAGCAGCGAAGTCCCTCCATAGAACTGGGCAAATTGCTGGTTTACGCCAACCTGTGCAACCAGCGCAGGCATAATAGCCACCAGTCCGAGGAAAATAGATCCGGGGAGGGTGATCTTCGACATAATATTATCGATGAATTCGGCGGTTTTTCTTCCGGGTTTCACGCCCGGGATAAACCCTCCGTTCTTTTTCATATCTTCAGCCATCTGGCTGGGGTTGATGGTGATCGCCGTATAGAAATACGTAAACAACAGGATCATAAAGAAGAACACCAGGTTGTACCAGAATCCGTTAATATTTGAGAATGCTGCCACAAAACCCGACATGTCCGTATTGGTAAACCCGGCAACAGTAAGCGGCAGGAACATGATTGCCTGTGCAAAGATGATCGGCATCACACCTGCAGCGTTCACTTTCAGGGGGATGTACTGACGTACGCCTCCATATTGCTTGTTGCCTACGATGCGCTTAGCATACTGTACGGGGATCCTCCGGGTCCCCTGCACAAGCAGGATGGTGAGCAGGATCACGAACACAAGCACTGCGATCTCGACAATAAAGTATACCAGTCCGCCACCCTGCTCTTCAAGGCGGGAAATAAATTCACCCACCAGAGCAAACGGAAGATTTGCAATGATACCGATCATAATGATCAGTGAAATACCATTACCGATACCTTTGTCGGTTATCTTTTCACCCAGCCACATGACGAACATGGTTCCCGAGATCAGGATCACACTGGACGACACCCAGAAAAAGGGTGAAACCATGGTTCCTTCGAAGGGCATGATCGCCGTAATGGAACCGTCGGGGTTACGGAGCTGGCTTACCAGGTTAGCGATATATGCCTGCGCCTGGAAACCGGTGATGAGGATCGTCAGGTAACGGGTGATCTGGTTGATCTTCTTCCTTCCGCTTTCGCCTTCTTTCTGTAACTTCTGGAAGTAGGGGATGGCCATACCCAGCAGCTGCACAACAATGGATGCAGAAATATAGGGCATGATCCCCAGGGCGAAGATCGAAGCATTTGAGAAAGCACCCCCTGAGAACATATTCAACAGGCCGAGGAGGCCGCTGCTGGTCTGGCTCTGAAGATTTGCAAGCTCAGAAGGATTTACACCCGGAAGAACAACATATGATCCCAGGCGGTAAATCAGGACAATACCTAAAGTATACAGGATACGGTTCCTGAGTTCCTCTATCTTATAAATATTTCGTATTGTTTGTATTAACCTTTTCATTAAAGTTAAAGTTTAATGGCAACGCCACCCTGGGCTTCTATTGCGCTGATTGCTTTTTCAGAAAATGCATGAGCTTTTACTTCAAGCTTTATGCTGAGTTCTCCGCGGCCGAGGATCTTGATAAGGTCCTTTTTTGAGGCCAATCCGTTATCGACAAGAACTTGCTGGTCGATACTGCTGAGTTTCTTGGCTTCAGCCAGCTTTTGCAGCGTATCGAGGTTTATACCGTGATATTCCACCCTGCTGATGTTTTTAAATCCAGACTTTGGAACACGCCTGTACAATGGCATCTGGCCTCCTTCAAAGCCAGCCTTTCGGCTATATCCTGACCTGGATTTTGCACCTTTATGTCCACGTGTGGCTGTGCCACCCTTGCCTGAACCCTGTCCACGTGCAATGCGCTTCCTGTTCTTGGTTGAACCTTTGGCCGGTTTAAGATTACTTAAATCCATCTCTTATTCTGTTTATACTGTTATGTTTATTCTTCTACAATTTCAATGAGGTGACTGACCTTGTTGATCATCCCCTGGACCTGTGGAGAAACTTCCACCTCGATAGTCTGGTTCAGTCTTTTGAATCCGAGGGCTTCGAGTGTCCTTTTCTGGCGTACCGGCCTTCCAATGCCGCTTCTTACCTGTTTTATCTTGATCTTTTTCATCGTAATCTTGCTTTACCGAATTTCTATTATCCGTTGAACACTTTGTCAACATCAACACCCCTGAGTTCTGCAATGGTGTGGGCATCTCTGAGCTTTACAAGTGCGTCGAGCGTAGCTTTTACCACTGAGTGGGGGTTGGATGAACCTTTGGACTTGGCAAGCACGTCTTTGATCCCCACGCTCTCGAGTACAGCACGCATGGCACCACCGGCAATAACTCCGGTACCGGGGGCTGCAGGCTTGATAAAAACCTGGGCTCCACTGTATTTTCCGGTCTGCTCATGAGGGATGGTACCTTTAAGGATAGGTACTTTTACCAGGTTCTTCTTGGCATCGTCGATACCTTTGGCGATAGCAGAAGTCACCTCTTTCGCTTTACCGAGACCATGGCCCACAACACCATTTTCATTTCCAACCACCACAATGGCCGAGAAACTAAAGGTCCTGCCACCCTTGGTCACCTTGGTAACACGCTGTATGCTCACGAGCCTGTCTTTAAACTCGATTTCGCTTGATTTTACTCTTTTAACATTAACGTTTGACATAATCCTTTAAAATTTAAGTCCGCCTTCTCTGGCAGCTTCTGCCAATGATTTAATTCTTCCGTGGTACAGGTATCCGTTCCTGTCGAAAATTACCGTTTCAATACCGGCAGCTTTTGCTTTTTCCGCGATTGACTGTCCTACCATTTTGGCCTGTTCAACCTTGGGTACATTTTTGTCGGCAATACCTTTCTCGCGTGAGGATGCTGACACCAGTGTCTTACCTTCAGCGTCATCGATCAGCTGTGCGTAGATGCCTTTGTTGCTCCTGAATACGCTAAGTCTCGGCCTTTCGGCAGTACCCGGAGTGATGGAATTCCTGATCCGCATCTTGATCCTGTACCTTCTGTACTGTTTCCTGTCTTTTATCTTTTTCATCCTTTCAGGATTTTAAATATTCCTACCAATTATTATTCTGCAGCTGCTTTACCTGCTTTCCTTCTGATTTGTTCACCTTTGTAAAGGATACCTTTACCCTTATAAGGTTCAGGTTTACGGAAAGACCTGATCTTGGATGCAACCTGTCCGATAAGCTGTTTGTCGTGCGACTTAAGGGTGATGGTAGGGTTCTTACCCCTTTCTGTAACTGTTTCCACCTTAACTTCCGTGGGAAGCTCGAGGAAAATACTGTGTGAATAACCCAGTGCCAGTTCGAGAACCTGCCCATTCGCAGTAGCTTTATAACCTACACCTACCAGTTCCTGTTCAATGGTGAAACCTTCCGAAACACCTGTAACCATATTATTAAGCAGTGCCCTGCTGAGCCCGTGCTGCGCTTTGTGTTCTTTTGATTCGCTGGGCCTTTCAATGGTCAGGGTGCCGTCTTCTACCTTGATGGCCATATCCTTATTGATCTGCTGTTGCAGTTCACCCAGTTTACCTTTCACGGTTACCACATTGTCGTCGGAGATGTTGATCTCAACACCTTCGGGAACACTGATGGGTAATTTTCCAATACGTGACATATCTTTTACTCCTGTTTTAACTTACGTAACATAAAACTTCGCCACCAACTTTCTCAGTCCTGGCTTCCTTGTCGGTCATTACACCCCTGGAAGTGGAGAGGATGGCGATACCCAGCCCGTTAAGTACCCTGGGGAGGCTGTCTGCCCCAACATATTTTCTAAGACCTGGCTTTGAAACCCGTTCCAGTTTGCTAATGGCCGACTGTTTGGTCACCGGGTGGTATTTCAGTGCGATCTTGATGGTGCCCTGGCCGTGTCCTTCAGCTTCAACGAATTTATAATTCAGGATATATCCTTTCTCGTGCAATATCTTGGTCATGTCCTTCTTGATATTCGACGCAGGGATCTCTACTATCCTGTGGTTTGCCATGACTGCATTCCTGAGCCTGGTCAAGTAATCTGCAATTGGATCTGTCATCTCAGTATTCTTTATTAATTACCAGCTAGCTTTTTTAATTCCCGGGATAAGGCCACTTAATGCCATCTCCCTGAAGTTGATACGGGAAACACCGAATTGGCGCATATAGCCTTTTGGGCGTCCGGTCAGGCTGCAACGATTGTGCAGGCGCACCGGTGAGGCGTTCTTCGGAAGCTTTTGCAATCCGGCATAATCGCCTTTTGCCAGCAGCTCAGCTCTTTTCGCAGCATATTTCTCTACGAGCTTTGCCCTTTTAACTTCGCGGGCTTTCATTGATTCTTTAGCCATGTTCTAACTGTTTTGATTTTTAAACGGTAATCCAAATTCTTTCAACAATGCGAGGGCTTCCTTATCACTCCGGGCAGTGGTCACAATAGTGATATCCATACCATTGATGTTATTCACTTTGTCGATGTCGATCTCCGGGAAGATGATCTGCTCCGGAACACCGAATGTATAATTCCCTCTGCCATCGAATCCTTTGTCGTTGATGCCCCTGAAGTCCCTGACCCTGGGGATGGCAACAGCCACCAGCCTGTCGAGGAATTCATACATCTTATCACCACGAAGGGTAACACGAGCTCCAATGGGCATGCCTTTACGCACTTTAAAGTTGGAGATATCTTTCTTTGACTTTGTTTCAACGGCTTTCTGGCCGGTGATCATCGTCAGTTCTTCTATACCAGTATCGATGAGCTTTTTGTCCACGATCGCATTACCAAGCCCCTGGTTTATCGAGATCTTTGTGATCTTGGGTACTTCCATGCGGTTCTTGTATTCGAACTGCTTGGTTAATGCCGGAACGATCTCCTCGAAATACTTGGTTTTAAGTCTAGGTGTGTATTCCATTATTTAATGACCTCCCCTGATTTTTTAGAAACCCTAACGGTTTTGTTGGTCTTTTCATCTGTTTTTCTTTCAATCCTGGTGGCTTTGCCTTTTGCGTCAACCACTTTAAGGTTTGAAATATGGATATAGGCTTCTTTCTTGATGATCCCTCCCTTGGGGTTGTCGGCGTTGGGTTTGGTGTGTTTGCTTACTTCGTTCACGCCTTCCACAATAGCCTTATAGGCTTTGGGATCAACCTTGAGGACTCTTCCCTGCATGCCTTTCGACTCGCCGGATATGACCATCACGGTGTCGCCTTTTTTGATATGTAACTTCCTTGCCATAGTACTGGTTTTTCTCTGTTAAAGCACTTCAGGTGCCAGTGAAACGATTTTCATGAATTTCTTGTCCCTTAATTCCCTGGCCACCGGACCGAAAATACGGGTACCGATCATCTCACCAGACGCATTCAACAGCACAACGGCGTTGTCGTCGAAGCGGATGTAGGAACCATCCTGGCGCCTGATCTCTTTCTTGGTTCTGACCACAACCGCCTTGATTACGGAACCTTTCTTCACGTTTCCTGATGGAAGCGCGTTTTTGACGGTCACGACGATCTGGTCCCCAATGGAGGCATACCTTTTTTTGGTTCCACCCAGGACACGGATACAGAGTACTTCTTTCGCACCACTGTTGTCAGCTACTGACAGTTTTGATTCTTGTTGTATCATTTTTACTTAGCTCTTTCAACGATTTCTACTAACCTCCAGCATTTATTTTTGCTGATGGGCCTGGTTTCCATGATCCGCACAGTATCTCCGATGTTGCATTCGTTTTTTTCATCATGGGCGATGAACTTGGTGCTTTTCTTCACGAATTTTCCGTAAACGGGATGTTTTTCCCTACGGGTGACCTGCACCACGATGGACTTGTCCATCTTGTTGCTCACAATAACCCCGATTCTTTCTTTTCTAAGATTTCTTTCCATCTTATTACTTATTATTGTCTTCTTCTAATTGTCTTCTTCTCAACTCGGTTTCCATCCTGGCGATGGCTTTTTTGAAGAACTTGATCTTATTTGGGTTTTCCAGCGGAGACACGGCGTGGTTCAACTTTAGCTTGACCAGTTGCTTTTTCTCTTCTTCCAATCGTTCGATCAGTTCCGCGGTTCCCAGTTCTCTGATTACTTGCTGTTCCATTATCGTAGTTGTTTATTATTCAACGTAATCCCTTCGTACAACAAACTTGCATTTCACCGGGAGTTTCTGGGCAGCGAGCCTGAGCGCTTCTTTGGCGATATCCATGGGCACGCCTTCTGCTTCAAACAGTATCCTTCCCGGGCTTACTCTTGCCACGAAATATTCGGGGGCACCTTTTCCTTTACCCATACGTACTTCTGCAGGTTTCTTGGTTACGGGTTTGTCGGGGAAGATCCTGATCCAGATCTGTCCTTCACGTTTCATGTGACGGGTAACAGCCTGACGTGCAGCTTCGATCTGACGTCCGGTGATCCAAACTTCCTCCAATGCCTTGATGCCGAATGAGCCGAAAGCGAGCATGTTGCCACGATGGGAATTGCCTTTCATGCGCCCCTTCTGCTGCTTCCTGTACTTGGTTTTCTTTGGCTGTAACATTTATGTTTGCTTTAAAATATTATACAATCTTATCTTCTTCTGCCACCCGGACGGCCTGCCTTCCTGGGAGCTTGTTTTTTCTGACTTTCACTGAGTGATGGAACGAGTTCGGGTTTCCCGTAGATCTCGCCTTTGCAGATCCATACTTTGATCCCGATCCTTCCATAAGTAGTGTGGGCTTCAACCTTCGCGTAGTCGATGTCGGCACGCAGGGTATGCAGGGGAATACGTCCTTCCTTATACTGTTCGCTGCGGGCCATTTCTGCACCACCCAGCCTTCCGGAGATCACAACCTTGATACCTTCGGCCCCGATGCGCATAGTAGAGGCAACAGCGGTTTTGATGGCACGGCGGAAAGAGATCCTGCCTTCGATCTGCTTGGCGATAGAATTGGCAACGATATTGGCATCAAGCTCGGGGCGTTTGATCTCAGAAATGTTGATCTGGATCTCCTTTTTCGTGAGTTTTTTCAACTCTTCCTTAAGCTTGTCAACCTCAGATCCGCCTTTTCCAATGATGATGCCCGGACGTGCGGTGAAGATCGTTACGGTAACCAGCTTCAGCGTGCGCTCGATCATGATCTTGGAGATGCCGGCTTTGGCCAGACGGGCGTTGAGGTATTGACGGATCTTGTTGTCTTCGACCAGTTTGCCGCCAAAGTTCCTGCCACCATACCAGTTGGAATCCCATCCTTTGATGATCCCTAAGCGAAGTCCTATTGGATTAGTTTTCTGTCCCATTATATCTTATTTCTATTTATTCTAATTTTCTACAATTTCAGTTTGCTTGCTGTCGAGGTACAGGGTCACGTGATTCGAACGTTTCCTGATCCTGTGGGCCCTGCCCTGGGGGGCAGTGCGTATCCTTTTCAGCATCCTTGCACTGTCAACATGAATATCTTTAATATACAGCTTGCTCTCTTCAATCCTTACACCTTCATTCTTCATCTGCCAGTTTGCAATGGCCGAACGCAACAGCTTGCTTACCCTGGCGGAGGCTTCTTTGGGTGAATGCTCAAGTACGCTGAGGGCGGACATCACATCCATTCCACGAACCATGTCGGCTACAAGCCTCATCTTTCTTGGAGAAGTAGGGCAATCATTAAGCCTGGCAAAGTATTGGGTTTTCTTTGCTTCCTTTAATTGCTCAGCACGATTTCTTTTTCTTGCTCCCATTATGCTATTCTTTAGTATTTCCTAATTATCTTTTGCCTTTATCTTTATTACCGGCATGACCCCTGAACTGACGTGTGGGGGCGAATTCACCCAACTTATGGCCAACCATGTTTTCGGTAATGTAAACCGGAATGAACTTGTTCCCGTTATGGACTGCAATGGTGAGCCCAACAAAGTCGGGAGAGATCACAGAAGCCCTTGACCAGGTCTTGATCACGGATTTTTTCTTGCTCTCGGCCTGATCAAGCACTTTCCTTTCCAGTTTGTAATGTATATAAGGTCCTTTTTTTAACGAACGACTCATGGTGTTGTACGATTAATTATTTTTTACGTCTTTCAATAATATACTTGTTGGATGCTTTTTTCTTCGACCGGGTTTTGTACCCTTTGGCCGGCAGTCCTTTCCTTGACCTCGGGTGTCCACCTGAGGCTCTTCCTTCACCACCACCCATTGGGTGATCAACCGGGTTCATGGCGACACCACGTGTACGCGGACGACGACCCAGCCAGCGTGAACGACCTGCTTTACCCGACTTCTCCAGCTGGTGGTCTACGTTGGAGGCCATACCTATGGTTGCGCGGCAGGTCTGAAGGATCATCCTGCTTTCACCGGAAGGAAGCTTGATCACAGCAAATTTGCCTTCACGGGTCATAAACTGGGCATAAGAACCGGCACTGCGTGCAAGCTTGGCACCCTGGCCCGGACGGAGCTCAATGTTGTGGATGATGGTCCCGAAAGGGATCTCACTCAAGTACATGGTATTCCCGATCTTTGGGGCAACACCTTTCCCTGAAACCACTTCCTGTCCGACCTCAAGGCCGTGCGGGGCTATGATATACCTTTTTTCACCGTCTTTGTAATTCAGCAGGGCGATCCTGGCAGTACGGTTGGGATCATACTCTATCGACTTAACAGTGGCAGGAATACCTTCCTTGTCCCTTTTAAAGTCAATGATCCTGTAACGCTGCTTGTGGCCACCCCCTCTGTAGCGGACGGTCATTTTACCTTCGCTGTTCCTTCCACCGCTCCTCTTACCGGGGGCCAGCAGGCTCTTCTCCGGGGAAGTTTCGGTGATATCGTCAAATGCGCTGATGATCTTGAAGCGCTGACTCGGTGTCGTTGGTCTGTATTTCTTTAAAGCCATCTATCTAAATATTGCTATAAAAATCAATTGTTTCACCTTCGGCTACTGTTATGATAGCCTTTTTGTAGGATGCTGTCTTACCTGAAATGATCCCGGTACGGGTATACCTTGACTTGGTCTTACCCCTGTATGTCATCGTGTTCACCGATACAACTTCCACTCCGTAAAGGTCCTCAACGGCCTTCTTGATCTGAAGTTTGTTGGCTTTCCTGTGCACGATAAAACCGTAACGGTTGAGGTCTTCCCCCATGCCCGTCATTTTTTCCGTGATCACCGGTTTTATAATGATATCCATTGCTCTTTATATTATGATTATGCTAAAATCTTTTCAATCTCTTTCATCGAACTCTCTGCGATAAGCAGCTTGTTGGCGTTCAGGATGTCATAGGTGTTCAGACTGTTTACGTTGACAACCTTGGCTTTCTGAATGTTCCTCGCCGAAAGAAGTACATTCTCATTCGTTTCAGGAAGCACCAGCAGGGTTTTCTTGTCCGTCAGGTCGAAGTGACCAAGAAGCTCGACAAAATTCTTTGTTTTGGGCTCCGCAAAATTGAAGTCTTCCAGAATGAGCAACTCGTTGTCCTTTACTTTATAACTCAGGGCAGAACGACGGGCAAGTTTCTTCACTTTCTTATTCAGCTTAAAACCGTAATCCTTGGGATGCGGACCGAAAATGCGGCCACCACCCCTGAATATCGGGTTCTTGATGTCACCAAAACGCGCTGTACCGGTACCTTTCTGACGCTTGATCTTGCGGGTACTGCCAACAATGGCGTTTCTTTCCTTGGTGTCATGTGTACCCTGGCGCCTGTTCGACATGATCTGCCTGGTATCCAGCCAGATAGCGTGGTCGTTGGGTTCTACCTCGAAGATTGCCTTGTTGAGCTTGATCTTGCGGGTACTTTTTTCTCCGTTTGATTTATATATTACTAACTCCATCTTTCAACAATTACATATGAACCATTGGGGCCTGGCACGGCACCTTTAACTAAGATCAGGTTTTTCTCGGGCATGATCTTTACAACCTGCAGGTTGATCAGCTTCACCCGGTTGCCACCGGTACGTCCACCCATGCGCATGCCTTTGAATACTCTTGATGGATAAGAAGAAGCTCCGATAGAACCCGGGGCACGCATCCTGTTGTGCTGGCCGTGGGTGGCATCGTTTACACCTTTGAATCCATGACGCTTTACAACACCCTGGAAGCCTTTTCCTTTTGAGTAGCCAACAACATCGATAAATTCGCCTTCTTCGAAAATATCAACAGTGAGAACGTCGCCGTACTTTTTTTGGTGACCCGACTCAAACCTGGTAAATTCCCTGACGATCCGCTTGGGTTTCACACCGGCTTTGGCAAAGTGCCCCTTGAGCGCAGCCGTGGTGTGTTTTTCCTTTTTATCGTCATAGGCAAGCTGGATCGCGTCATAACCATCCGTTTCCTTTGTTTTCACCTGGGTCACAACACATGGGCCTGCTTCGATCACAGTGCAGGGTATGTTCTTTCCGGCATCATCATAGATGCTGGTCATCCCGATTTTTTTACCAATTATTCCTGACATCTTTCTATCCTTTAAACGTTATCACACTTTGATCTCAACCTCAACGCCACTGGGAAGCTCAAGCTTCATCAGGGCATCGATCGTTTTACTTGTGGTGCTGTAAATGTCCAGCAGTCTTTTATATGAACAGAGCTG
>JAZBOU010000096.1:0-12659 GCA_036351275.1 Bacteroidales bacterium | reverse complement strand
CGGATTTTTTATTCATAATCAATTAATTAAAAACACATGAACCAGTACGAAACCGTTTTCATTATGACTCCCGTTTTGTCTGAAGAACAGATGAAGGAAGCGGTTGATAAGTATCGGAGCCATCTCAAGGCCAAGAAGGCAGAGATCGTTCACGATGAGAGCTGGGGTTTAAGGAAACTTGCTTATCCCATCCAGAAAAAATCAACCGGGTTCTATCATCTTTTCGAATACAAAATGGATGGAAAAGAACTTGAAGAATTTGAATTGATGTACAAAAGGGATGAGCGTATCCTCCGTTTCCTTACCGTGAAACTGGATAAGCACGCCATTGCGTACAATGAAAAGAAAAGGAAGAAAGCAGCTGAAGAAAAAGCCGCTGAACCTGAAGCCTAATCTTTTATTAAACATTTAAACTGAAAACAATGGCACAACAGAGTGGTGATATAAAATATTTGACCCCGATAGCGGTCGACACCAAAAAGAAAAAGTATTGCCGTTTTAAAAAGAGCGGCATCAAATACATCGATTATAAGGATGCAGACTTCCTTTTGAAATTTGTTAACGAACAGGGTAAGATCCTTCCCAGGAGGATCACCGGGACTTCAACCAAGTATCAGAAAAAAGTGGCCCAGGCTGTAAAGCGTGCACGCCACCTGGCCCTGATGCCATATGTTGCTGACCTTTTAAAATAAGGAGGAATAGAGATGGATGTTATTCTTAAAGAAGATGTTCCCGGTCTGGGATACAAGAACGACCTCGTCACCGTTAAAAACGGTTATGCAAGGAATTACCTGATCCCGAAAGGGCTCGCAATACTGGCTACCGAATCAGGCAAAAAGGTTCTTGCCGAAGACAGGAAGCAAAAAGCCCATAAGGAAGAAAAGATCCTCAAAGAAGCTGAAGAACTTGGAAAAGCGCTTGGATCTCTCAATATCAGGATCGCTGCCAAAGCCGGCACCTCAGGCAAGATCTTCGGATCTGTGAACGATGTTCAGATCGCCAATGCGATCAAGGAGCAGCACAGTTTCGATATTGATCGTAAAGATATCATCGTTGATGGTGAATCTATCAAGGAACTTGGTGAATACACTGCCAAGATCAAACTCCATAAGGATGTTACAGTTGACCTGAAATTCGAAGTTTACGCAGAATAGGAACAATTACATGATATTTAAAGTCATTTCCGCTTCGGCAGAAATGGCTTTTTTTTATGTCCTTTTCTATCCCTGCTTAAAGGTAATGAAGAAGTTGGCCAGGAAATTCCAGAGCGTAACAACGCAGATGGCAAAGAATTTTGCCAGGTAAAAATTCATTTTGAATTTTCGCAGGATCAACCAGATCACCAGATTATTGATCCCGAGCCCGATAATGGATATGATCAGGAACGAAGAATATTCAAATGCGATCTCCGGGTTGTCGCTTTCAAAAGTCCATACGCGGTTTAACACGTAGTTGCTGGTGGCAGCAATGGTGAATCCAATGGAATTGGCAATATATTTCTGAACCCTGAATAATTCCTTGAAGATATACGTAAAGAAATAATCGACAAATAGACCGGATAATCCGACAGCGGCGAACTTGATGAATTTGAGTATGAAAGATGTAGTCAGGAAATCGAACATACGGCCGGCATTATGCGCAAAGATATGAAAACGCTTCTTTTCATCTAAAGTTGCACGAGGAGTACGGTCTTTTTGCCATCACGCAAGATATCTACGGTAATGATCTGTCCGGCCTCCAGTTTTTTGAGCCGTGCCATATAGTCGTAAATATTGGTCACCTCCATGCCATCGATTGCCACAATGAGGTCTCCTTTCTTCATACCAGCTTTATCGGCAGGACCTTCGGGCCTGACACCACCAACCCCCAATCCATTGTTTTCGCTGCTGGTGAAATCAGGCACAATCCCCAGTGTTACTTTAAAGTTCATCCTGGTTGACCTTGTCTTGGCACCGGCTTCCTGGTAGGTAAGGGCTTCATCCCGGTTTGCGACATCCATAATGAGATCATACGAAAGGTCGGAAACAAGCTTCTCCCCCTCAAGATCGATGAATTCAATATCGTCCTGGGGCGTGTGGTAATCCCCATGGGCACCGGTTGAGATAAAGAACACCGGAATATCTTCAGCATAAAAGGCGGCATGGTCGGAGGGGCCGAAGCCTTCCTTCGAAAAAGATCCTTTCAGATCATGCTCTTCAAGGTATTTGTTCAGCAGGTCTTCTGTTTCCAGGGATGTTCCTGTACCCCCAAATGCAACGGAACGCTCTTCATTCAGGCGCCCGATCATGTCGAAATTAAACATGGCCACAACCTTGCCCATATCGATCAAAGGATGTTCCACAAAATATTTAGACCCCAGGAGCCCCATCTCTTCTGCCCCGAATGCAACCACCACTATTGTACGTCCCGGTTTGGTTTGACCCAGGTTTATACGCTCGGCAATCTCAATAATGCCTGCCACACCCGACGCATTGTCATCAGCACCATTATGAACGGCCAGGGTTGAAGGTTCCCTTGAGCCTGATCCGGGGCCACCCAATCCAAGATGATCGTAATGTGCTCCCATTATAATGATCTCATCTTTCAAGAGCGGGTCATTGCCTTTGATCATGCCCACAACATTCATGGTTTGTACCTTGTCGTGAACCACATCGGATTTGCCTTGCAGTTTGGTTTCGGTATCGAATGAATATGGTTTTAGCTGGTCCGAAATTTCCTTTTCAAGGGATGCGATCGGCTTCCCCAGCAAGGCAGCGGCTATATTCCGTTTTACATGAAAAACAGGGATGCCTGCATCAGCAGTGGTTTTATCATAGAACATTTTCATCAGGGCATCATCCTTATCAAAAGTGGGGCCGGATACAAAGAGCACGCCACCAGCCCCATTATCCTTTGCTGTAAGCACTTTTTCCCTCAGCCCGACTGTCGCGCTAAAAGGGCTTTTCGGGTTTTCTTCGCCGGGTTCACCACGCATGATCACCACCCATTTTCCTTTTACCTCAATATTTTCATAGTCATCCCATTTCAACGTGTCATTCTCCACCTGGAAGCCATAACCGGCAAAAGAAACTTCGGATTCAAGTGAGGTATTTTTCGAGAAAGAAAGCGGGGTAAAATCTTCGCCGGCAACAGCCGTGATCATATCCGCTTTCAGGTAATTGTCTTCCCCCGGCTCAACCTCTGTCACCACATCGAAATACTGGAAGCCATCCTCCCCGAGAAGTTGGATCCCGGCCAGTTTATATTGTTGGGCAATGTATTCGGCAGCCTGTACATCCCATTCTGTGCCGGGCAACCTGCCCATCAGTTCGTCGGAAGCCAGAAAAGCGATGTGCTCTTCTAATTCTTCTGTAGTAATGGCAGGGGATTGGGCAATTGAAATAAAGCCAAACGACAGGCTGAATATGAATATTAAAAAAGAGGTTTTTATCATTGGTTTCAAGATTAGTAAGCCGGTCCCGCGATAGGCGCAGTGCGGCAAGTGCGTTGATTAGCTGTAATTGAAAACAAAATTAGACAAAATCGTTGAACTTTACGCCTGTAAGTTCTTCACTCAGGTTCCAGAGGTTATTTCGTAGCTCAGGATCGAATGCATAGGGTGAAGGCTCTGTTTCCCTGCTGTTGGAAAAGTATTTGCCGCTGGTGGAGGATAGCGACTCCTCAGAAGCAAGGTATACCGATGTCAGGCAACCTTGTTCAACATCATTCCCGGAAATGCCGAATCCCTCACGCAGCAACTTTGTCGTGATCACACCCGGATGAAGGCTGTTACTGGTAATCTTCGTCGCTTTCAATCTTGAAGCAAGTTCATTTGAAAAAAGCACATTGGCCAGTTTCGACAGCGAATAAGCGCTGTAATCCATATAAGCGTTTATGTCGTGAATGTCACTGAAATCCGTTCTTGGACTGCTCCGGTGCGCCATTGAACTAACGTTTATTATTCTACCCTGCGCTGATTCTTTGAGTAATGGAAGGAGTTGCAGGCTTAAGGCAAAATGTGCCAGGTGGTTCACGGCAAATGTCATCTCGTAACCATCATCAGAGAATACCTGTTCACGCTGAAAAACACCCGCATTGTTGATGAGCACATCGATCCGGTCATACGCTTTTTTAATATCTTCAGCCAGGCCGGTAACGTTTTTCAATGAGGAAAGGTCAGCCTGAACGAAGCGGGCTTCCTTACCGGTTTTCTCCCCGATCTCCTGCAGGGCTGTTGCTCCCCTTGATCTGTTCCTGCCATGAACGATGACCCGGGCACCCATCGCTGCCAGTTTCAGGGCAGTCTGTTTTCCAATACCATCAGTTGCTCCTGATATCAATACTACTTTATTATCCATACCGAAACTATATAAGTTTTAAAACAAAATGATCCCGGCTAATGTTCAGCATCCGGGGTATGGAATAGAATAAATACCCGCGTATTTTCCCAAAACGGGATAGTTTGTCCCAATATGAAACCTGTTTTGAGATGTGCCAAGAAGATATTAGATTGTAAATGTGTACTTTAACTTATGGCACCCTTTTTGTACATTCCAACTTGCCTTATAAAGATTTGGTTTTGTTTATTTTGAGAGGAGCTGCCGTGACCAGGCAGCTCTTTTCATTTTATACTGCCCGAGATCGCAGGTTTTATTCCTTCCCGGCACCCATTTCAATAATGTTTGAGCGTTTTGCCTGCTTCGATTCATCGAACAGTTTACGCATGGTATAATGCTTCATTGCAAAATGGCCGCCAACAGCTTCATGCAGTGCACGCATCTTGGTATTGAAATCGCCCACCCATGACATTTCAATGGTGTCGATGTGTAAATTCTTTTTCATGACCATGTCGAGGTGTTTGAATATGGCCGATTCGATGCCATGGCGCTGATATCGCGGTACCACACCCATCACGGTGATCCTGGTACGTGTCATGGTCTTGGTATTTTTATAGTAAAGGAACTTGAGTTTGTTCCACAGGTTCATCTTGCCATTCAGTTTTTTCAGGATCATGTTCACATCCGGCAACATCACGAGAAAGGCAATAGGTTCATCGTTGTGGTATGCGAACCAGATGAACTCTTCGACGAGGATATGCTTCGCCTTGTTCATGCTTTCGAGTACCACCTTTCGCTCCAGGGGCTGGAAATGTTCGTGATATACCCATGCCTGATCATACACGCTGATCAGGTCAGATACATATTTATCTGCATTTTTATATTCGAAGTGCCTGACCTGGTATTCCGGCCTGGCCATGATCCGGTCGGCGATCTTCCAGAACCGCTCCGGGAAAGGTTTTCGCAAATCGAGATGATTGGTGACCTGTTCATAATATTTGTAAAAACCGTATGCCTCGAACTGCTTCTGATAATAAGGGAAATTATAATTCATTCCGTAAGAAGGCTGTATATAGCCTTCCACCAGCAAGCCCCAGAAGTTATCATTTTCACTGAAGTTAATGGGGCCGTCCATCGCTTCGGCACCCTTTTCTTCCAGCCATGTCCTGCAGGCATCGAAAAGCATGAATGCCGCATCCGGGTTGTCGATACACTCATAGAAACCCATCCCCCCGGTTACCTGATCGAAGTTTTTCGATTTTAGTTCATCAATAAAGGCAGCAACCCTTCCGATGAGCTTCCCGTTATCATCTATCAGTATCCACCGTATTGCATCACCGTGACCGTAAAAAGGGTTTTTCTCCCTGTTGAATATCGACTCTATCGTATTGTCCAGCGGGCAAACCCAGTTTTCATCATCTTTATAAAGTATCCTTGCTACATCGAGGAATTGTTTCCGGCTTTTTTTATCCTTTACTTCGATCAATTTCATGATGCCAAATATACTAAATATGTACATTGGTTATATTGAGATATTGGAGTACGTATGTATTATTTGTATTACGTATTAGGTATCACGTATTACGAATGATATCAGGATACGTGCTACACACCAGGTTTTACCTTTCCCTGAACCATGAACCCGGCACCTTGTACCCAATAATTGTTAATTTTGCATAAATCCTGCCGGGCCGGACAATATAACGGTCATGCATGCATTAAGGACTTATGAAGAAGATCTATCTTCTGGTTTTGAAATCGTACCTGGGACCACTGGTCCTGACCTTTTTCGTTTCGGTGTTCATACTGCTGATGCAGTTCCTGTGGAAATACATCGACGACCTGGTGGGTAAAGGTCTTGAATGGTACATCGTACTCGAACTCTTGTTCTATGCTTCTTCTACTTTTGTCCCCCTGGCCCTTCCCCTGGCCATCCTTCTTTCATCCATCATGACCTTCGGGAATCTTGGGGAACACTATGAGCTCGTGGCCATGAAATCATCAGGAATCTCTCTCTGGAAGATCATGCGGCCCCTTATCATCCTTTCTATCGCTATCAGCGGCGTTGCATTTTATTTCTCAAACAATGTATTACCCATCGCAAACTTGAAATTCAAGTCACTGCTTTATGATGTAAGGAAACAAAAGCTGGCTTTCGATATCACTGAAGGGATCTTCTACCATGGAATGGATGGCTTTGTGATGAGAATTGGCGATAAAGAGAATGATGACAGGACCATCAGGGATGTTATGATCTATAACCATATGGAAAAGCGCGGGAATATCGACCTCACGGTTGCAGATTCGGGACGCATGGAATCAACGCCGGATGGGCGATACCTGATATTCAACCTCTTTAACGGGTATAACTACAAAGAGCAATACGACCAGGAGAACTACAGGTTCAACCGGCAGTTTCAGAAAACAAAATTTCAAGAGGAATACCGCCGCTTTGACCTTTCCGGCTTCGACATGAAGCGTACTGACGAGAACCTTTTCAAGAATAACTATTCCATGCTGAATATTTCGCAGCTTGATTACGCCATCGATTCTTTGAGTATGATTTACAGTAAGAAGCGGAATGAGTTCGTAACAAATTTTAACAAGCATTATAATTACTATTCCCTGCTTGACAGCGCCGCATACGCGGAAAAGGATGTTCCTGACAGCCTGCTATTGCCGCTTGACGGCTGGAGCAAAGCTGAAAAAGCTACCATCCTTGAACGTGCGTTGAACAAAGCACGTGGAATAAAGAGTAATATCGAATGGCAGATATCAGATAAAGAGAGCAAGTCAAAGTGGCTCACCAAACATGAAGTCGCCTGGCATAAAAAATTTACACTTTCGTTTGCCTGCCTGGTACTTTTCTTTATTGGCGCCCCATTGGGGGCCATCATCCGGAAAGGCGGTATTGGGCTCCCGGTGGTTATTTCTGTTTTGTTCTTTGTTTTGTTTCATATCATCACCATATCAGGAGAAAAATCGGCCATTGCAGGTGCTACCAGCGTTGAATTCGGTATGTGGATCGCTTCCGCAGTACTCCTACCCCTGGGAATATTCCTGACAATCAAGGCCACTTCCGATAGCCCGCTTCTCGACTTCGATATCTGGAAAAAACGATTCAACAAACTAATTAAAAGAAAGATCTAGGTCAGCACCCGGAACGCTTCAATCGGCACTCGGCACCCTGCCTGCCGGTTTACCCGCCTTTGGCGGGCAGGCAGGTCGGCACTCTTTACTGGTTTCTCGGTGTCCGGTCCCAAACCCCTGACCTGATGGTTTTCCAGGAGCGAAAAAAACCGATAAGCAAGGCCAGGTTCATCGCATAAAAATGGGTCACAAGCCTCAGAAGCTTGATATGGACATTGGCCATCTTCAGGAGCAGGTCGAGCAGGGGCAATAAAAGCAACAGGATCTGACCCGCAAATAAAACCGCATAAAGATCTTTGTAAAATCCAAGGATGGCACTCAGGACCAGGGCGATGATCAGGAAAAAAGGTCCCTTCCACCTGAGCACTTTGTGCGACAAGAAGCAAAATCCAACATGCTTCCTGAACAATAGTTTCCAGAATGTGCGGAGATTCTGCCAGTTGCCCGTCGCAATCCTCACTTTACGTCTGAACTCATCTTTCAACACATTTGATACATCTTCGAAAACCCTCGCTTCAAGGTCATTGATGGCTATCTTTCGTTTTTCGAAGATCTTCATATTGATGTAGAAGTCATCGACAAGATAATTCGGCGGAACAGGGGCATAATCTTCCTTCCTGATCGCATAACACCCGCCAAATGGCCCCATCATGCTTCCCCAGAGCCTTCCCTCCATATTCTTTATATGCACCTCCCGGCTGATATAGGCTTTTTCCTGGAAAGATATTCCCTCAATTTTTAAACCTTTATTGACCATGTTTGTATCAACAAGGCCAATCTCCGGATTTTTAAAATGCCTGACGATGTTAAAGACAGTTGCAGTGTCGAACATCACATTGGCATCGGTAAGAATAAGTATGCTTCCCCTGCATTCTTTCACAAGATCATTCACCACATTCTGCTTTCCCCGCCTTTCTTTGAAGTCCCTGAAAATAAGGTTCTGGTGATCGGGAAGATATGAGTTGACGATCTCGGAGGTACGGTCGTCGGAGCAGTCGGAACCGATAAGGACCTCTAGCTTTTCATTGGGAAAATCACCCGAAAAAATGCTTTCGATCTTTTCAGCGATAACCTCCTCCTCATTAAATGCCGATATGATGACGGAAACCATCGGGAGGTCATCATGGCGTTCATAACAGAGGGTATTGCCTTTTTTCCCGGCCGATAAGATTTCCAGCAGCAGCGGATAAAAAAGATAGGTATGCAGGATCAGGAAAACGGAAATCCAGAAAAACGCAGCCAGCAATACCATCAGATCAGTTCCTTATAAAAAGCAGTCAATGCTTTTGAGATTGATAAATTATCATAATTCGCTTCAATGAAACTTACGGCTCTCCTGCCGATGGCCTCAAATTTATCAAAATTATCCAAGAGGGTTTCAATTCCCGAACGAAAACTTTGGGGATCATCAGCAATGATAATGTTCTCATCATGGGTCACGGCAATACCTTCCGCACCAATGGATGTGGAAACGATCGTTTTACCAAGCGTCATGCCTTCAATGATCTTGATCCTCATACCGCTTCCCGACAGCAATGGGACGATCATGATGGCTTTGCTTTCCATAAATTTATAGGCATCTTCTACTTCTCCGAGGAAAACCACCCCGGGTTCTTTTATCCTCTTTATGCTTTCCGGAGCATTACGCCCGGCAATATAAAACTTCAGTTCTGGGTATTTCCCGTGAAGACCTTTCCAGCATTTTTTAAGGAACCATTCGAGTCCTTCCTGGTTCGGAGCCCAGTCAAGTGCACCTATGTGAAACAAGGAGGGGAATTCCGGTTTTGCATCATATTCCCTGAAGGCCGGCATATTGATCCCTGTGGGTGCCACGTGCACAGGCAATCTGCAACCCAGATCCTTTAGAATCGCACCATCCCTTTCTGTTATGGGCACCATGGCGTCGAAAGTGTTCAGGTTTTCAATTTCCATCTTCCTCACCCTCCTGGCAATGATGCATGTATACAGCTTTTTAAAGCCGGAACGTTGTTTTACCGTCCTGTTCCAGATCTCATGCTCGATGTTGTGCGCGCGCATAGATATGACCGCTTCGCTGAGTTCCCTTATCAAAGGGACATATGGAGCAAGATACAGGCCTTCAAGCTGGATCACGTCAAACTCATTTTCCAGCAGCAGGCCCGCAAGCGTATCACCGAAGGTCTTGTTTACAAAACGCTCGGCATTGTATGGCATTCTTGAAAGAAACAGGTTGCGGGCCGCCCTCATCGGACAGAGGCGGGTATCCACATCAACCAGTAAAAAGCGGATCTCATTCCGTATCTTCTGCGGGATATCCGATTCCTGAACAGGATGCTTGCTGGTGCTCATGGCCAGTACCGTGACCTCGTGCCCAAGATCCCTGAAACCACGCGACATGGAGAAAGTAGCGATGGATCCACCGTCTTTCGGAGGATAGGGTACTTTATTTGCTATTTGAAGGATCCGCATCCGGTTGAGCTTGATGGGCAAAGATAGGAAATTAGTGCCTAAAGTAATTGGAGTCCCATAAGTACTTGGAGTTGGTCTAACAAAAGCCAGACCCACACTTATTGACAAAAGGTATTTTAGTGCGTATCTTTGAAATAGATCAATAGCTGCTGGCCCGGTGGAGGCAGCAAACAATGGACTACAAGAAGGTAACCTTCTATTTGCATCAAATTTAAGACTATGAATTGCAAAAGATATCTATTGATCACTTTGATCGCTTCACTGGTCGTATGTGCCCTGGTGGGTATATATATCTTTATTTTCGGAGACTGGGGCGAAACAGAAATGAACGTGTTCGGTACCACGCAAGTCGTTGCCTGGTTTAGTCTTATGGGATTCTGTTGCTCGGTACACCAGAACAATCCGAAACTTAAATGGCTGTCAGTCGTGGGAATCCTTGCAGCAGTGATCGCCTTTATGCTATCCGTCTATGCTGTATGGTGGGAGATCCAGAATGTGAATTATTTATTGGAAACAACCATCACTGCAATTATCGTTTCATTTTCCCTGGCCCATATCTCGCTGATGCTGCTGGTGAAGCCAAAGACAGGTCTGACAAAATACAGCCTGATAGCAACAATAATCTTCATTGTGATCGTTGCGGGCTTCCTGATAAACGGTGTATTTTGTGATTTTGAACTGAGCGAGACCTGCATGCGGCTGATGGGTGTTTTCGCCATCCTGGATGTCCTGGGCACGATCACCACGCCTCTTCTGAATAAGTTAAAGGTAAAATAATTCTTGATCGACATTCACCAATAATCCAAAACCCAACACCCAACACCCAAAACTTCAAGGAAATCCTTACTTTTGCCACAAACAATTACCAATGGCACAGAAACCATCCATCCCAAAGGGTACCCGTGATTTTACCCCTCTTGAAATGGTCAGGAGGAACTATATTTTTGATACTATACGATCCGTATTTAGCAATTACGGGTACCAGCCGATCGAAACGCCTGCCATGGAAAACCTGTCCAGCCTGCTGGGAAAATACGGGGATGAAGGGGACCGCCTTATATTCAAGGTCCTTAACTCCGGGAATTACCTGGACAAGGTAGATGATCAAACCCTAAATAAAAAGGATCAGACGGACCTTACACGCCAGATCAGCGAAAAGGGGCTGCGCTATGATCTTACGGTACCGTTTGCACGCTTTGTGGTACAGCACAGGAATGAAATTACATTTCCTTTCAAACGTTACCAGGTTCAGCCTGTGTGGAGGGCCGACCGCCCCCAGAAAGGCCGTTACCGTGAATTCTTCCAGTGTGATGTGGATGTTATCGGCAGCGATTCATTGCTGAACGAGGTAGAACTGATACAGATCATCGACGATGTATTCAAACGTTTGGGTATTAAGGCAGTTGTGAAACTCAACAACCGGAAGATCCTGGCGGGGATTGCAGAGGTCATCGGAGAGGCGGAAAAATTTGGTGCCATAACGGTTGCCATCGATAAACTGGATAAGATAGGCATCGATAAGGTAAACGAAGAAATGCTGGAAAAAGGTGTATCTCAGCGAGCTATCGATATGTTGCAACCCATACTCTCACTGGAGGGTAAGTTAAAGCAGAAATTTCCGAAGTTGAAAGAGATACTGAAGGATTCCCCCACCGGCTTGAAAGGATGTGATGAGGTCATGACGGTGATGCATCACTTAAAAGATTTGAACATTAGCACAAAGTTTGAACTTGACCTCACCCTGGCGAGGGGGCTTGATTATTATACGGGTGCGATCATTGAAGTGAAATCTGCCGATGTTGCCATAGGCAGTATTTGCGGCGGAGGCCGCTATGACGACCTGACAGGCGTGTTTGGGCTTGAGGGTGTATCCGGAGTAGGCATTTCTTTCGGCGCCGACAGGATATATGATGTTTTAATGGAAATGGATGCTTTTCCACCTGATTTCAGAACATCCACAAAACTGATGTTCGTCAATTTTGGCGAAGAAGAGGTAAAGTATGTGCTGCCTGTCCTTGACAGGATCAGGAAAAGCGGCATTAACGCCGAACTTTTCCCGGATGCTGCCAAGATGAAAAAACAATTGAGCTGGGCCAACAACAAAGGGGTACCCTATATTGTGATGGCCGGCACGGAAGAAATGAAAAACAAGAAATTCATGCTAAAGAATATGGGCAGCGGGGAGCAGGAATTATTATCAGAAAAGGAACTCATATCCAGATTGAAGGATCATTAGCAAACGCCATTATATATACTTTTTATAATTTTATCGTCCGAATCAAGCGCATCATGATAAACTGGAAACTCAAGTTTAAGATCAAGATCAACCGCACCGCACTCTATTAACTGATCCCGGGATCATTCCCGGCAACATGCTGTTCTATAAATCAGTTAATAATCACAAAAGCGAAAGTTAAAATGACACTAATAATAAAAGGTGCCGGGCTCACCATCGAAGACGTTGTAAACGTAGCCCGAAACAATGAAAAGGTAGAACTTCATCCTGATGCATTGCAGCGCATTAAGAAATGCAGGACCATGCTTGAGAAAAAGATCGATGCCGGGGAGATCATGTACGGTGTGAACACCGGGATCGGGGAATTTTCGGAGGTAGTCCTGAACGAGGAGCAGGTAAAGGACTTTCAGAAATATTTGATCTACAACCATGCCGCCGGTATTGGTGATCCCATGCCCATTGAATATGTGCGCGGTGCCATGCTCGGCCGTATCAATGTGCATGCACAT
>JAZBOU010000095.1:0-5640 GCA_036351275.1 Bacteroidales bacterium | reverse complement strand
GCGCCCTTCTTCCAAAAACAAACCTTGAGCTGTCATCGCGAGCGGAGACGAGCGACAACATCCAAGAAGTATAACTATTACAATTATAAGAAACAAAAATTTTTACCGGACGCTAGTATATTTGAATTTTGAATTTGTTTCGAATTTAGGGCTTAGGATTTTGGATTTCCATGAATTTATTCCTGGAAGTATACTCTTTTTACTCTTCCTGAGATGGAGGTCATGACTTCGTATGGGATAGTATCCAGTTCCTGTGCCAGCTGGGTGAGTGGTCTTTCATTGCCGAATATGATCACCCGGTCACCTTCCCTTGCTTTAATACCGGTGACATCGACCATACACATATCCATGCAGATACTTCCGATTATGGGTGCCTGCTGACCATTCACAAGCAGATGGGATCTTCCGTTTCCGAGTCGGCGGTCGAGCCCGTCAGCATAGCCAACGGGAATGATAGCCATGTCAAGGTCTTTATCTATCGTTGAAGGTCCGTAACCTACCCGTTCACCTTTTCTGACCTTTTTGATCTGCGAAATAGTTGATCGCAATGTACTCACATTGTTCAGTTTGCCGGCATCCTCGTCGTTGCCGGCAATGCCATACAGGCCGATGCCCAGGCGTACCATATCAAAATGTGCATCCGGAAAGCGTGTGATCCCGGCCGAATTCGTCATATGTCTCAACACATGATGGTCGATCTTGCTGCAGAAACTGTCGCACAACTCATTGAACTTTCGGATCTGTTCGCGTGTGAAATCATCACTTTCTGGATTATCGCTGTCAGAAAGGTGGGAAAAGACCGATTGCACATAGAGGCGGCGATTGTTCTGAATTCTATCCGACAACTTTTCGAGCTCCGATCCGTCAAATCCCAGCCTGTGCATGCCGGTCTCCAGCTTGATATGGATCTTAACCGGTTTGTTGGCAGGGAGGATGTTCTTTCGTATGGACCTCTCCAGTATTCCGAGGATACGGAAATTATAGATCTCCGGTTCGAGGTTATGCTGTATCATGGCATCAAAACTGTTCTCCTCAGGATTCATCACCATGATAGGAAGAATGATGCCCGCTTTCCTGAGTTCCACACCTTCATCAGCATATGCAACGGTCAGGTAATCAACTCTATGGAACTGCAGAAGATTCGCGATCTCATAACTTCCTGATCCATAAGAAAATGCCTTGACCATAGCCATGATCTTGGTGATCGGGCTGATCTTCGACCTGAAATAATTCAGGTTGTTCACCATGGCATTCAGGTTGATCTCCAGCACCGTTTGATGCGATTTTTGTTGCAGTGCCTTGGATATCTGTTCAAACTCGAAGATCCTTGCCCCTTTCAGCAAAATGGTCTCACTGCTGAATGATGTGAAAGAGAACTTCCGCATGAATTCCTCCGTAGAGGGATAAAATGTGGCATCCATGGCAAATACCCCGGATTGCCTGGATATTGCCGGGCCTATCCCGATCAGTCGGCCAATATGCTTTTGTTTGAGAATAGTAGCTATTTCAGCATATAGTTCTTCTTCGTCCTTACCGCTCTGCAGTATGTCCGAGAGGATCACCGTCTTCTTTTTATGCGCCGACTGTTGATTTAGGAAGTCAATGGCAATGCTGAGCGAATTAATGTCGGAGTTATAGCTGTCGTTGATCACTGTACAATGATTCACACCGGCCTTCATTTCCAGTCGCATGGCAATGGGTTGCAGGGATCCCATCCCCCTGTGAATGGTTTCGGTATCCACTCCCATCACGATCATTGCCGCCCAGCAGTGTATGGCATTTTCGATGGATGCTTCATCAACGAAGGGGATCTCGATGCTACGGGTTTCACCCTTAAATATACCGTTGATCGTTGTTTTAACATCGGCACTTTTAAATACTTTGGTGATCTGCAGGTCGGCGGCCTGCTTTCTGCTCCAGGTGAAAGCATGGACCGTTTCGAGTATCTGTGAACGTATAAGCACTTCCTGTATGGCAGCATGATCAGGGCAATAGATGAGCGTTTTTACCTTGGTAAAAAGTTTGAGTTTTTCACCCACTTTCTGGTTCATGCTGATGAAGTTCTCATTGTGGGCTTCGCCAATATTGGTGAAGATCCCTATCGTGGGCTTAATGATGCCCTGGAGCTTATCCATTTCATCAGGCTGTGAGATACCCGCCTCGAAAATGGCCAGGTTATTGGTATCTTCCATCTGCCAGACCGACAGAGGAACACCAATCTGGGAATTATAACTTTTGGGGCTTCTGACAATCTTGTATTGCTTGTTGAGCAATTGAAATAACCATTCTTTGATGATCGTCTTCCCATTACTGCCTGTGATACCGATCACCGGGATATCAAACTTTTTCCTGTGAGCCGCGCTTAGTTTTTGCAATGCCGACAAAGTGCTTTTTACCTTGATGAAGTTCGCACCTTCAAAATCATCCAGGTTAAGGTTGTTGGCAGAAACCACAAAAGCACGTATCCCTTTGTTGTATAACTCGGGGATGTAATCATGCCCGTTTTTATTCCTTCCCGGCAGTGCGAAGAAAAGGCAATCATCAGGTGCGATCAGCCTCCTGCTATCAACCAGTATATCCCTGATCTCAGGATTGGAATCGCTTTTCCTGATCAGTTCTCCACCAACAATTTCTGTTATTTCCGATATCCTGAACATAGCTTACTGGTCACCATTTTGTCCGCTATCCTCTTTAATGGGCAGCGGGTCCCTGTTTAATTCATCGTATCCTTCACGGTTCCTGAATATGTCTGCTGCCAGGAAAATAGCTGCACGCATGGACTCAGGTGAAGCTTGATTCTTGCCGGCTATCTCAAAAGCTGTGCCATGTGCCGGGGAAGTCCGGATAATCGGCAGGCCTGCCGTAAAATTGACACCGGATTCAAACGACAGGGCCTTGAAGGGGATCATACCCTGGTCGTGATACATGGCCAGGATACCATCAAACCTCGTGAAGTTTGAAGTCCCGAAAAAGCCGTCGGCTGCGTATGGTCCGAAGGCATGTATCCCTTCATCGAAAGCTTTTTTTATTGCGGGAATGATAATGTCGTCCTCTTCTTTCCCCAGCAACCCGTTGTCGCCGGCATGGGGATTGAGTCCCAGCAGGGCAATCCTGGGTTTGGGTATACTGAAATCCCTTTTAAGGGAACGGTCCATGATCCTCATTTTTTGCAGTATGAGATCCGTTGAAAGATGTCCGGGGACTTCTTTTAACGGAATATGGGTTGTAACCACGCCAATACGGATATTGTTGCTTACCATCAGCATAAGGAATTCATCGGTATTGCATTTTTCGGCCAGGTATTCGGTATGTCCCGGGAAATGAAATTCTTCTGACTGAATGTTCTTTTTGTTGATGGGCGCAGTGACGATCACGTCAAGATGACCCTTCTCCAGGTCTTCCAACACCTTCTCGAGAGCCTGGTAGGCAAGATTTCCGGCAAGGCCGGTTGATTTTCCGATATCGATCTTAACTTCCTCTTCCGTAATATTGACAATGTTCGGGCGTTTTGGATTAGCAGCATCGGCACCTCTTACCAGGTTAAAATTAAAATCGTTCATATCCAGCACCTTACGATGATATGATGCGACCTTGGAAACGCCGTAAACAACGGGAGTGATCCCATCGAGCATACGCTGATCGTACAGAGATTTAATAATTATCTCGTAGCCTATGCCGTTCAGGTCCCCATGGGTAATGCCCACCCTGACATTTATACTGTCTTTCTTAGCTGGTCTGTTCATCTGTTGTGGAATTAACGCTCAAAAATACTAAAAAGTACACTACAAAACTTGAGTCTTGAAGCTAGAAACTTAAGGCTTGAAACTTAAGACTTGATACTTGTTTCTTGTTATTTGTTACTCGTTACTCGTTACTCGTTACTTGATACTTAAGATTGAGAGATTCCTTTGAAGAATTCCACCAGCATCCTTACGCCAAAGCCTGTCCCTCCGGCAGGATGATAGTTGTCCTTTTTATCGTAAAAGGCAGGGCCGGCTATGTCGAGATGGATAAACGGGTAGTCTGTAAATTTATACAGGAATTTGCCGGCAGTGATCATTCCTGCTTCCGCCCCGCCCAGGTTTTTAATATCCGCAATATTTGACTTTATGAGCTCTTCATATTCTTCCCAGAATGGGAATTCCGCAATGCGCTCGTAGGTCCTTTCCCCTGCTTCTTTCAGGCGTCTCATCGGGCCCGAAGCTCCGGATTCCATGGCCACAATGCCATACTTCCCGATTGCTCTGGCTGCAGCACCGGTAAGGGTGGCGGCATCGATCACCAGTTTCGGATCGTACTTTTTGGCATAGCTCAGTGCATCAGCCATGATCATCCTGCCTTCCGCATCCGTATTGATGACCTCCACTGTGAGGCCACTGTGCATGGTGATCACATCGCCGCTGGCATATGCGTTGCCATCGGGACGATTATCTGTTGCAGGAAGCAGTGCAATAACATGAACGTTCAGTCGAAGGCGTGCGATCGCATACAGGACCGAAGCCATGGTGGCAGCCCCTGCCATGTCGCTTTTCATGTTCTCCATGTAATTCCCCGTCTTAATGTTCAGACCCCCTGTATCATATACAACTCCTTTACCTACCAGTACATAGGGCTTATTATTAAGCGGTTCAATGGGCTTCCATTCCATAATGGTAAAGGTAGGTGGGTCGATACTGCCTTTGTTCACGGCCAGCAAACCACCCATTTTGAGGGATTCAATTTTTTTCTTTCCCATTACTTCCACACGTGCACCGGAGGCTTTGCCCATTTCTTTTACGGCGGCAGCAAGCTTTGTGGCATCGAGCTCAGATACAGGCTCATTCACCAGGTCGCGGCACTTGCAAACCGCATCGATCATGATGTTAAGGTCCTCGACCTCTTCCTTCCTGATGGCATGCGCCGAGATCTTCAACTCACGCATGGAATCGGTTTCCTCCTTTGCATCTTTCTTATACTTCAGGAACTGGTATGCCGAAAGACCGAGACCTTCGACAAAAGCCAGGATCTGCTTGTTCTTTCCGGTGAAATCGATCAATGTGGCGCTTGTGGCCTTATGGTTGCTCAGCCATGTATACAGTGTGCTCCCCGCTTTGCGAAGCGCTTCATATTTTTTATCATCCGGCCGCTTCTTATTAACCACATGGATAAATATCCACTGGTTTAAGCGGTTGATGGATACAAGGTCTTTCTTTGCTTTATTCACCCTCCTGCGGACATAGTCCTGCTCTTGCTGGTTCAGCTTGCTCTTGTTCAGGTCTTTCAGGCTGCTAACAAGATAAATTATGTTGTCCCCCGCTGAGATACGGTTTACTTTTTTGATAGATAGGGTCATGTAGGTTTGTTTTTTGTGGGAGAACAAAGGTAGTAAAAATAGGCTACGGGCTACGGGCTACGGGCTACGGGCTACGGGCTAAGGGCTACGGGCTAAGGGCTAAGGGCTAAGGGCTAAGGGCTACGGGCTGTTAGCAATTAGCCAATGATCAGTAATACAACCAGCGGCACCAGGTTAAAAACCAGGAACAGGGCCTTGTAGATCCCCAGGAAGAGGTAAAACACATAAGTAAACTTCTCCCGTTCCATTGGAAAGAAAAATGATTGCGTTTTAAATAGCAGTCCGGGTGCTACCATCTGCCAGAATGC
>JAZBOU010000094.1:0-6813 GCA_036351275.1 Bacteroidales bacterium | reverse complement strand
GCGCCCTTCTTCCAAAAACAAACCTTGAGCTGTCATCGCGAGCGGAGACGAGCGACAACATCCAAGAAGTATAACTATTACAATTATAAGAAACAAAAATTTTTACCGGACGCTAGTGTTTCTGATTTCTGATTTTTGATTTCTGATCTCAGAAGTACCTGTTCCTGAGCAGAAATTCCTGGACATATTCCTCTATACCTTCCTCCAGGGTATAAAACGCTCTGGTGTAGCCGATCGAGAACAGCTTATCCATGCGGGCTTCCGTGAAGTACTGGTATTTATCCCTGATGTCCCCGGGCGTATCTATGAATTCGATATCAGGCTCCAGGTTCATAGCCCTGAATGTACCCTCGGCCAAGTGAAGGAAAGCACGTGCTTTACCGGTCCCCAGGTTATAAATACCGGGCTTTTCCCTGTATGTCATCAGGTAATACATCGCATCTGCAACATCTTTCACGTATATAAAGTCGCGGAGTTGCATCCCGTCCTTAAAATCAGGCCTGTGTGAACGGAAGAGCTTTACTTTCCCGGTTTCCCTGATCTGGTTGTAAGCATGAAAGATAACCGAGGCCATCCGTCCCTTATGAAACTCATTGGGGCCATATACATTGAAAAACTTCAGCCCCGCCCAGAATGGCGGCCTGGCCGACTGACGGAGTACCCACTTGTCGAATTCATTTTTGGAAACACCATAAGGATTCAGGGGCTCCAGGTCGGGAATAATATCGTGGCGGTCATCATACCCCAGTTCTCCAAGCCCGTATGTTGCAGCAGATGAAGCATAAACAAGAGGTATGCCATACTCCGAACATGCTTCCCACATCTTCTTTGAATAGTTCAGGTTGAGTTTGTCAAACACCGACATGTCGAATTCCGTTGTGTCGGTCCGGGCACCCAGGTGAAAGATAAAATCAACATCCCGGTAATTTTTTTCAAGCCACATGAAAAACGCATCCCGGTCTACCTTTTCCAGGATGGCTTTATTCGCCAGGTTCAATTCTTTTTCTTTCCTGCTGAAATCATCTACCGGTACGATGTCGGTAAAGCCTTTGTTATTCAGTTTCCCAACCATTACACTCCCGATGAAACCGGCTGCTCCCGTAACTACGATCATAGCTTTAAAATTTGTACAAATTTAACTAATTCAACCAATTCAACTAATACAACTAAATTAGTGTTAACTTTGCGATAGAAAACTAACTAACTGACAAATAAACAAACAAATGAAAAAGCTGATTACCATGATGATGCTGTTAGCTGCATTGTCGTTCATGACTACCTTGACCCTGGAAGCCCAGGTAAGTGCTCCTGGAATCCCGCAGAGTTTACTATATGACGATCTTCAAATGAAGATCGATCACAGGGAATTCCCGTCACCGGATATGGCCAAAATTGAAGCCGAAGATATTGCGAACCCTTCACCTTATCGTGCAGGTGTTGCCGTTCCGGTGAACCTCGATATCAATAATTCGGGGGAATGGACAGTGCTGCCCGACGGGGGAAAGATCTGGCGTCTGAGCCTAAAGGTTGAAGGTGCAAAGGCACTGGGCGTATATTATGACAATTTCTGGCTTCCCTATGGTGGAGAACTGTACCTGTACGACGAAGGGAAGGAAAATATTATTGGTGCATTTACAGAAAAAAACAACAATGCTGAATGCACATTCGCAACCGCGCTCATACCCGGCGATATCGTTACGCTGGAGTATTATCAGCCTGCTGAACAAACAATCGAACCCCTGATCAGCATCTCAGAAGTTTCGTACACATATCGGGGTGTGTATTTCGAGGATGGCCCTGACGGGAAGTCGGTCTGGTGTATGATCAACGTGATCTGCTCTCCCGAGGGTGACGACTGGCAGGATGAAAAGCAGGGCGTTGTTAAACAGTATATGAAGATAGGCTGGGGCTATTATTTATGCTCGGGAAGCCTGATCAACAATACGGAACAGGATTTGACACCCTACGTATTGACAGCCTGGCACTGCGGCGAAGGTGCTTCAGTATCGGATATGAACCAGTGGCTCTTCTACTTCAACTACGAAGCCTCGACCTGTTCGGGGAACTGGGGCCCTTCAAGCTATTCTGTTTCAGGATGTACGAAAAGGGCAGAAGGACCCTATCAAACGGGCTCCGATTTTCTCCTGGTTGAGCTGAATTCCGATGTTCCTTCCAGTTACAATCCATATTATAACGGCTGGGACAGAACAAATACCAGTTCGCCCAACGGCGTCAGCATCCATCATCCTGCCGGCGATATCAAGAAAATATCAACCTATGATACACCCCTGCTGCCGTCGCAGTGGAATGGCAATGGTGTGTTATCGCACTGGAAAGCCTGGTGGGCCGAAACAGAGCATGGAACTTCCATTACAGAAGGAGGATCATCCGGCTCACCGCTGTTCAACAGCGAGGGACTCATCGTTGGTGACCTAACGGGAGGACCGGAAGATAATTGCAGCAACCCCCTTTACAGCCTGTATGGCAAAGTATACTGGTCGTGGGATCAAATGGGAACGGCAAGCAGCCAGCGACTGAAACCATGGCTCGATCCGGGCGACTACGGCGTTGAAAAATGGGAAGGTACCTATGAGGGCACCCTGCCATCACCGGCATTCTCAGCTGACCATACCCTCCTTCAGGTAGGAGAAGTCGTGCAGTTTTCAGATAGTACTACCGGTAACCCGCTTGAGTGGGAATGGACTTTTGAAGGCGGTGACCCGGCATCATATACAGGCCAGGACCCACCCCCGGTTACCTATAATTCAACAGGTGCATTTACGGTTACCCTTGAAGCATCCAATACGCTGGGATCCACTACGCTCGACAGTGTTGATATGATCCTGGTCGGGGTGCCCACAGCTGACTTTTCAGCCACGAACAATTACCTCGAGTCAGGCGAAACAACTGACTTCACCGATGAAACCAGCGGAGAACCAAATGCATGGGAGTGGACCTTCTATGGAGGGAACCCGGAAACAAGCACCGATCAGAATCCAACAGGTATTCTTTACGATACCCAGGGAGCCTATGATGTAAGGCTTATTGCCACAAACACTATCGGTACCGATACGATCATAAAGGAAGTTTACATTGTGGTTGATGGACCGTTTGCCGATTTTGAGGCGGACCTGACCAGCATCGTCACGGGCGGGAGCGTCACCTTCACCGATATTTCAGCCAATAACCCGACCAACTGGTCGTGGAAGTTCTTTGGCGGTGACCCGGGTGCCTTTAACGGGCAGGATCCTCCTCCCATCACATATGATAATCCCGGCTCATACAATGTTAAATTAACAGTGAGCAATGAACTGGGTTCCAACTTCATTATCAAGGAAGACTATATCGTTGTTGGTGATGTCGGGCTTGATGAAGCAGGCCTGGAAAGCATGATCAAAATCTATCCAAACCCTTCCGGCGGAAATGTTACACTTGAACTGGGACGTGAGGATATAGAGAATGTGCAGCTGCAAGTGCTGGATTCAAGAGGTAATCTTGTACATCAGCAGCAGGTACCCGATGGACAGCAAAAGGTTAGCATTGACCTGGCCGGTCAGCCCGCAGGAATTTACATGCTCAGGCTGAGTGCAGGAGAACTTAAAATCGACAGGAAGATCACCATAGTTAAATAGCCGTCTTGAGAGTATTATCATTTATAATCATATCCTTGCTGGCTTTTCCCCTGCTTGCCCAGGTAAGTGAGGGGGGAAGCCCTGCAAGTTTTAACCGGAATGCAGTTGAAGAAGTGCAGTTCATCCGGCTGGATCCCCCCGTGATCCCACAGTATGATGATAAGCTGCCTCCCGCTGAAGAGCCACAACCCTACCAGATCGCCGAGGGTATAGCGGTTGATATAGATCTTGCCGGCGATGGCAAGTGGTTCATTGCTCCTGACGGTAGCAGGTCACTCAAACTGGGGATCGCTTCAGAAGGCGCCAGGGCACTTATTTTCTATTATGACCGCTTCAGCTTGCCGGAAGGCGGCAGGCTGTTTATCTATTCCCACGACAGGACCGGGCTGATCGGGGCCTTCACATCCAGGAACAACCCCTCCGGGGGATATTTTGCCACCGAGGCTGTTGCAGGGGATCATATCATTCTTGAATATGACCCGCCGCGGAACGGAACGGAACTACCTGATGTACGGATATACCAGGTACATTATGTGTACCGCGGACTGGAATTTATTGGCAAGGGACAATCCGGTCCGTGCGAGGTGAATGTAAACTGCCCGGAAGGCGATTCATGGCAGAACGAAAAACGCAGCGTTGCCAAGATCGTACTGAAAGCGGGAGCAGGCACCTACATCTGCACAGGTGCGCTGGTGAATAATGTCAGGCAGGACAGCACCCCTTACTTCCTTACGGCACGCCATTGCGGCAATACAGCATCGCTGACCGACTATTCACAATGGGTATTCCATTTCAATTATGAATCGCTTGGCTGCGAGGAGCCCTCGCAACCCCCGCCATCGAGTACTATTTCCGGTTCACAACTCCTGGCAGAGGCACCCTATGGGACAACACTGGGATCGGATTTCAAACTCTTATTGCTGGACCAGGATATCCCGGAAACGTACAGTCCGTATTTTTCGGGCTGGAGCAGGAGTGAATATGCGAGTCCGACAGGAGTGGGTATTCACCATCCCAAAGGGGATATAAAAAAGATCTCAACATACATTTCTCCCCTGGCTTCGAGTGATTACGGCAGCGGTGGAACCAATCCTGAAGGCATGTACTGGAGAGTGGTCTGGGCCGAAACAGAGAGTGGTCATGGTGTAACAGAAGGCGGATCATCGGGTTCTCCCATCTTCGACAATACAGGCAAGATCGTGGGTACCCTCACCGGGGGAGGAGCATCCTGCCAGGCATTGACAGAACCGGATTATTATGGCAAGTTTTCCTGGCACTGGGACCGCAACGGCAGTCCCGGCGGAGCCCAGCTGAGGCCCTATCTCGATCCTGACAATACAGGAGCGAACAGCCTTGGTGGCTTTGGATACGGCAGCAGGCTGCTGGCCAACTTCGAGGCTGATACGACCACCATCAGTATAGGTGGACGGATCTCGTTCGACGATAAGTCGGACGGTGAACCCGAATCATGGAGATGGGCTTTTTCGGGTGGGAACCCTTCCATTGTTACGCAGCAGGATCCGGGGTATATAACATATAACCAATATGGAAAGTACGATGTAAGACTGGTTGTGCATGATGGCCTGCAATCGGATACCCTGACCAGGAAAGAGTATATCCGGGTTACACCCAATCTTTATCCTAACCCAACAGATAACAACCTAACGATCGACTTTGGGGGCCGGCAGGTGGAATTTATTGAAATAGAAGCCTACGATATCTATGGCCGCATGGCCGGTAAGTATGAAAACTATTCCACAACGACCGGAGTATGGACGGTATCGCTCGGAAACCTTCGTTCAGGAAACTATGTGCTGCGCATCAAGACGAATGTGCAGGAAGACAAGATGCCGGTAATTATATATTAATCAGGCATCAGGAGTCGGGCGTCAGGCTTCGGACGATAGGATTAGTGAATCCCTTTAACCGTTTACCGTTAGACGTTAGCCTTTTTATCAAACAGCTTCCATTTCAATTCAAACGCCATTTGTGTGACCTTAGTGAAATCATCCGGTTTTTCGAAGTACATATTTGAGTCGATCCACAGGCCTTTATCCTTACCGGCCTGTGCAGCATAAATAACTTCATTTTCACCATCGAAACCTAATTCCCTGTTTGGTTCGCCCCTATCATTCAATTCAATCCACCAGTAATCGATCAATTTAAGAAACTCATCATTCCTGGTCTCATTGATCATTGATTTCTCGTATCGGATTATTGTTGGCATTATTTATTGTTTTAATTCTTTTTCTTTCTTTTAGTTGTGTGGAGGTGCTGCGTACATGGGATATCCTATGCTGATACCTTGCGTTTTCTTTTCTTTTTTCTATGAGATCATTTCACCTCTTTTTTATACTTTATAAGCTTTTTTAAGTCTTCGATCTGTTTTTGTTGGTCAATATCAATAATCAAAGGCATCAATTTTCCTACAGGTTTTGCCACCGAAAAAGTTTCTTTTATTTTCTTGTCAATTCCTAATTCTAAAACACCATTGCGTGTTTTCTCTGTGAAATAGAAACCTGTTTTAATATAATTCTGCCAGACTGAAAGCCATAAAATTGTTTTTTTCTTATAAACAACTTTGCACAACCACGATTTACCATCTTTGTAAAACCTCCATTGAAGCTCTAAACTAAATTCATCTGTAAAGATTTGTATTAGTTTTTGATAGATTGTAAAAAGTTCCTTGCCGAGAGAATTTTCTAAAACTTCATCTGTCGGTTCGATTTCTTTATCCCGTAAAAGTATCGTTTCATTTTCAGATTTCATCTATCTATTATTTTAGTAATTAGTCGTCTGTCCTCTAATGCACGGTAACGTTCCGCGGTTATGCCGCGTAGGGCCATTTTCGGCCGCAATGATAAAGTTATGAAAATTTCCGGCGCATGCCGATGATGAAATGTTATGCAAGCACGGGAATACGCGTGAGCCAGGGTACAGGTATTGGCACGGAATTTTTTTTATGTCCTTTTTTGCGTGTCCAAATCACTTTATGTTCTTTCTTTAGAAGAAAGAACCAAAGAATCGAAAGTCTTCAAAGGCAATTTTTGTCACGGGTCCCGTAACAAAACCGCTGACATTTTTTCGCTTCATGCGCCTTCCGCCTTCGGCGGACGCAATTCCCGCTCAAAATGCAGCTATTGCTGCTGAAGACTTCCATTGTAATAGTAAATTACCATGC
>JAZBOU010000093.1:0-7084 GCA_036351275.1 Bacteroidales bacterium | reverse complement strand
CGGGATATGGTATGGGCATCAGCCAGACCGATGCCTGGATGGGGCATACTGGCGCCATTTGCGGCTTTTATTGCAACATGCAATACTACCTGGATGAGGATGCCAGCATTATTACATTTTTCAATAAGTTCAGTGCTTTCGACACGATTGCCAATGCAGCGGATCTAAGCGCAGCAGGGCAGAACTTTATCGAGCTGGCAAGGTTCATGTGCCCGGAGACCCTGCTAGATTGAGCGATCGAGCGATTGAACGATTTGATAATGAAGAAAAATCTCAGATACTCTTAAAAAGTTTAAGCAGGCTTGCCTTTTTCCGGTCTGCAACCGGTAACCGGGTCCCTTCAGACAACAACACATGTCCTCCATCCAACCTGAAATAGGTATCAATGAAATCAATGTTAACAATATGGGATTTATGGATCCTGAAAAATCCATGATTTTTAAGCAGGTCTTCGTAATCTTTTAAGGGTGAACAAACCGTAATCTTTTTCCCATTGGTGAGATAAAAGTTCGAATAGTTTCTGTTGGCCTCACATCGGATGATATCATGATGGGCGATCAGGTGCAGCTTGTCTGATGTATTCAGCAAAAGCCGTTTCTTCCTGCCGCCGGAATGCCTGGCATAGAGGTCTGACAAACGATGATTAAGTTCTCTGATTATCCGGGCATCCAGTTTATTTATGACTTCCATCAGTTTTTCCTTTGTAACCGGTTTAATGATATAATCAAGCACATGGAACCTCAGGGCCCTGATGGCATGCTCTTCAGACGCTGCCAGATAAATCGTTTTGTATGCGTAATTCTTAATGGCCCGGAGTGCGCTGACACCTAAACCATCATTGAAAATGACGCCAAGGAGAATTAGGTCAGGCGACAACTCATCGATGATCTTTAGGCCTGACTGAATACTGTTGGTCTTACCTACCAATACCAATTGAGGGAAATAATCTCTTACCAGCCTGGTAATGAATTTCCGCTGTTTGTGTTCTTCCTCGATGAGTATCGTCCTTATCATATGCCAGCGCTATATAGATACAATACTCCCCGTCAAATGAACAGCTTTTTGCAGCCATAGATTAAATAAAAAATAAAATGGAACTGATTTTCCCGGCTCTTTTCCCGTAAAAGATCACTAAAGATACAAAAAAAATCCTCAAAAGTCAAATGGGCTATATGCGTTAGTCCTTTAAAACGCTTCGTTGGATAAGGCACAGCCGCTGTTGGGTCATTTGAAAAATAAGCCAGAAATTATTGTCGTATATTTTACGTCTGTAAAACCAATCTCTTATCATTTTTTCGAAATAGTAATCTTATCTCATTAACAAAAAGTTATAGGAAATTTAGTATTAACCTAAAACAGATTGTCATGAAAAAGATTCTATTATTTATCTTAATGATTGCACCCATTGTGTTTTATGGGCAATCAAACATTCCGCCCGGTCCGGTATCAGGTCATTGGGACCTGGCAGGATCGCCCTATTCCATCAATGGTGACATTTACATTGAGAGTGCGGAGAGCCTGACCATCGACCCGGGCGTTCAAGTTCTCTTCAATGGCTGGTTTAAACTTGAAGTGTTTGGGAGATTGATAGCCCTGGGCAACAGTGCATCAATGATCACATTCACGAATAATTCCCATTATACAGACATCTGGAATGGAATTCAGTTCAAGCACACCAGCAAGAATTCACACATGGACTATTGCATCATTGAAAATGCCTATTCCAAGCTTGGTGCGCATGCTTTCCCGGAAAGTTATGGAGGTGGCATCCTGTGCTACAATTCCCCGTACGGAGAAATCAAAGTTACCAACTCGATTATCCGCGACAACGAAGCATACTATGGGGGAGGTATTGCAAACTACCAGAGTAATCTGATCCTGGAAAACTGCACTATCAGGAACAATGTGGCTGTGGTAGGTGGTGGTGTGGCTTTGATCAATAATCCAACTACCGCGTTAAAAAAGAACACCATTATGCTCAATGAAGCTTCCAAGGGGGGTGGAGTGTTGCTCCAATACTCCAACCATGACCAATTGGAGTGCAACTTTATTGTTAACAATACAGCGGATCTTGGAGGTGGCATGTATATGGTCCATTCGAATTCCGGCCTCTGCAAGAATACCATAGCTCGCAATATGGCTTCCCAGGATGGAGGAGGTATATACTTTTACAATCTTTCGAACCCCGACATCTACAGCTGTAACATCTATTTCAATGAGGACGGTGTAAAGTCTGGCAGTCAACAGATATACCTCGCCAATAACAGCAATGATCCGTCATTTTACCATTGCAATATCCTGGGTGGAATGGAAGGATTCAGCGGAGCTGGATCAGCAACACAATATTCAGGGGCATATGAGAACTGTGTCGATGATGATCCATTATTCAAGAACATGTACAACGGCGACTATTCGCTTACGTGGGCTAATTATCCGTATGATGATCACACAAAATCGATATGCATCGATAATGGTTGCCCGGATAATGAACCCGATCCAGATAAAAGCTGTTGTGACATAGGAGCTTGTTGCTATTTCCAGGTGCTTGAGGTTCCGGATAATATATACGGGGAAGAATTACAGCCACAGGTCTTTATGGCAGAATGGGATCCTTCTTTCGGAGCACTGGGTTATGAAATTGATGTAGCGTACGACAGGTATTTTGAGGATGTCATTTATGATAGCCGCAATGTTGCTACAAACAGCATCAAGATGTGGCTTCCTGAACCATCAGATATGATCTGGTTCAGGGTCAGGTCATACAATACGGGTTTGACAAGCGACAATTCCCAATCATGGGCACTGCTATGGGTATCCCTGGATGAAAATCAAGCAGATGAACCAAATATCTATGCATCTACATCTGCAATCAACATCAGCATTCCACAGGCAGCGGACAAGAACGGGCAAGCGTGGATATACAATACTTCAGGACAATTATTAGGCCATTATAGCCTGGTTACAGGCACCAATACAATTAGATTGGGAATATCGAAGCAAATCGTTATTGTAAAAGTTTTATTGAACAATAAGGTGTATCAGCAAAAATTGTTGATGCACTGACTCTATATATATTCTGGTTAGTTCTGATGCTACCGCCATCATCATTACAATTGCTGATGGCGGTTTTTCATTTTCATTTCACATCCCCTTTCCTGCACTTCGCTTATTAAATTCTTAAGTTCGCCTAAAAGCGCTTTTCATGGCCTGCCTGCCGCATTAATTTAGCAGCAGAAACAAATTTTAAATCCAAGTGTCATGAAAACAAATATCTTAACAATCGCAATGATCGCCCTGATGATGGGCACAGTAGTTAATACCAAAGCTGAAGGAGCCGACACCAATCGCAGGACCGGCCCCGTGATCGAAAAAACATTCCAGGCCAGTGTCAACCTCTTTGCCGACGATATGGTAAAGTTCCATGTTGTGAAACCTGCCGGAGAGAAGGTCAGGCTGAAGGTAACCGGTGAAAACGGGACAGTGTTGTACACCTATATTTTAAAAAAGGAAAAGGCAGCCAGGATCGGTTTTGATATCAGCAAACTTGAACCCGGAAAATACAGCTACATTGTTGAAAGAAACAAAGAAGAAGTACTGCGTAAAACCATCGAGAAGCACTAAACCGGGTATATAAAACCCACTTATCACACCGTTCTTTGAATTCTTGCCCTGAAAATGGTTATTTTTGAAGAAGTGCTGCCTGCACAGTATATCTTAAGCGTATGTTTAAAATTGCATTGAATCGTCTTCCGAAAAGATTGTTGTTCGCTTTCATCCTTGCGCTGATAGGGGGCATTCTGCTTGAAGTTGTATTCAAACTACAATACAGGAACTATGATATCCTGCGCTCAGGCGAGTGGTATGTGGCTTCCATTGTTCTGACTGTCATTTTTGTTGAACTGATATATAGAGTAAATGTCTGGTTCGACAGGGGAATGGCATGGCAGCATCAGCCACTCCGGCGACTTCTGCTTCAAACACTGGCATACTGGATCATCAGTATTTTTGTGTTCAACGGCTTGAGGCTTGCACTGGTATATTTTTTCTCCAGCAGGCAATTCATTTTGCTGACCGACGAGATAACGGTATCCGTGTATATCCTTTTCCTGATCATTATTTTGAATGCAGTGGATTTTGGCATTGTCCTGCTCAGGGAATGGCGGGATTCCCTGGCCCAGGCAGAGAAATACAAGAAGGAGAGCGCTGAGTTCGAATTCGAGATGCTGCAGGCCCAGATCAACCCGCATTTTCTGTTCAACAGCCTGAATACGCTTTCATCCCTGGTTTATGAGGATGCCGATCGTTCGGCTGAATTCATAAGGAAACTCTCCGATGTATATCGCCATGTGCTCGACAGCAGGCAGAAAGAGCTGATCAGCATAAGGGAAGAACTGGCATTCATCCGGTCATACATTTTCCTGCTGGAACTGCGCTTCGAAAAAAAGCTCAGTGTTAAGCTGGAAATCGATGAAGACCTGCTGGATAAAAAGATCGCACCACTCAGCTTTCAGCTGCTGATCGAAAATGCAGTAAAACATAATGTGGTTTCTGATAAACGGCCGCTGAAGATCAGGATCTACAATAATGAAACACACCTGGTGGTAGAGAATCACATGCAGTTAAAAGCTAAGAAGGAAAAAAGCAATGGGATGGGGCTGAGGAATATTGCCAGCCGGTACCTTGCCCTGAGCGGGAAGGAAGTTGAAATTAGCACTGAAAATAACTATTTTACAGTAAAAATCCCCATCATATGAAGATCGTGATTGTTGAAGACGAACCCTATGCCCAGCAAGAACTGATCAGGTTACTGGAAAGATCAGGACGGGAGGTTGAATTGCTTGCCCGCATTGATTCAGTTGAAGAAAGCATTGAATGGTTTTCAGAAAACACACATCCCGACCTGGTGTTCCTCGATATTCAGCTTGCTGACGGCCTCAGCTTTGATATCTTCAGTGAGATCGAACTCCATTCGGCCGTGATCTTTACAACAGCATATGATGAATATGCCATACGGGCTTTTGAATTGAACAGCATCGATTATCTGCTCAAACCAATTAAATATGAAGCCCTTGAGGCAGCCTTGCATAAGTACGAGAAAATGAAGGCCGACATAGGCGAAAAAAGAGACCGGATCAGTGAAAACAGCCTGTACAGGGTCATGGAAATGATGTCGGGAAAAACCTATAAGAACCGCTTTCTTACCAGAATAGGCGACCAGATCAAAAGTATCAGCATTGAGGAAACAGCCTATTTTAAAGCAGACGACAATATTGTTTTCCTTATAAGTAAAAACGGGCATAAACATATTATTGAGCATACACTGGAGCAATTGGAAGGTATGCTCGACCCGGCCAGGTTTTACAGGTTGAACAGAACGTTCATCACCGAAGTTTCTTCGATAAAAAAGGTGAGCAAATACTTCAACAGTCGTTTGGCGGTGGAACTTGATCCGGCAGCAGAAGAGCAGGTACTGGTTAGCAGGGTAAAGGCAAAAGAATTCATGTCCTGGCTCGACCAGTAATTGAAAAGATCAACTTAATGAAAAGACTGAACATAAAATATACACTCATACTGGCATTACTGATGCCTGGCCTGTCATCCTGTTACCGTGTAACGGTCGAGGTGCGCAGCTTGCCATCCAATACCCCGGAAGGTGCTGAAATATTCATCACGGGAGAATTCAATAACTGGGACCCCGGAGATGAGAGGTACAGGCTCAAGACACTTGGCGATACACTGTACTATATCGATCTCCCAATGGGTTTCGGGGAACTGGAATATAAATTTACCCGGGGCGACTGGACCACGGTGGAAAAAGACGACTGTGGTTATGAAAGCGATAACAGGGTACTCGTTTATGGCAAGGAAGAAGAAGTGGTCGTAAACAGCATCGCGAGCTGGGCTGACCTCGACCCTGTGGATTGCGACCGTGTAACCATTGTAATAACCAGCCTTCCGGATAATACCCCGCGCGACGCCCTGCTGCAATTAATCGGTAACATTACGAACTGGGACGCAGGCAATGATGACTATACTTTTCATATCGATGATACCCTCGGACTCCCGGTGCTGACGATCTTCCGTCCCGAACTATATGATGCAATTGAATTCAAGATCACCAGGGGCAGCCTCAGCAGAAGCGAGGGCGACGGACTCGGCAGGGACACACCTCCCCGCAGGGTACAATTCGGTGAAGTTGACACCCTGTTCGTGGAAGTGAGTTCCTGGCAGGACCTGGAACAGGCAAAAGGAGATATGATCACTCTGATCGTAGACAGGATCCCTGAGAATACTCCAAAAGATGATCCGATCTTTTTTGTCGGGGAGATCAATGATTGGTATCCATACGACCAGAATCTGCGATTAGAAAAGAACCGCAAAGGCCAGTATTTTATAAACCTTCCGCTGCGGGCATATGGCACTGAATATAAGTTTACACGTGGCAACTGGAATACGGTTGAAAAGGACGATTATGGCTATGAGATCGATAACCGCGTCCTGTTAAAAGAGAAATCATCCGATACTGTTTTTGTCTCTATCTGGAACTGGGCAGACCTTTCGATACCCCTTGGTGGTGAAGTTACGATCTGGGTGATAAAATACCCGAAGAACACTCCAGCCGATGCGGAGCTTTATCTTGCCGGCAATTTCAATAACTGGGATCCGGGAAATAGTGACTGGAAATTCAATCGCACAACAGAAGGATTTTATTTCATTGCCATCCCCCGTCAGGGCAATATGCTTGAATTCAAGATCACACGCGGAAGCTGGAACTCCGTGGAAGTTGATAAAAACGGCAATGACATCGATAACCGCATATATCGCTGGGGAAGCGTTGAGTGGTTAGAAGTGGAAGTGGTTAAGTGGAAAGACCTGTAGGAAATCTGAAATCTGAAGATTGAAATCAGAAGTCAGAAGTGTTTTTTAGCCAGGCGGGGTAGGAATAGCAATTATCGTCAGCAAGAACCAGGGGACAGTTCTCCAGACTAATATTACAAACGTTGATCAGTGTTTCCCGGAGTTTTTCAATTGTTCCAAAAGCTTCGAAGCCCATGGTCCACCATGCTTCATCGGCGCCTTCGAT
>JAZBOU010000092.1:0-11477 GCA_036351275.1 Bacteroidales bacterium | reverse complement strand
CGATCCGAAAACAGATACACATGGACCTATTTTAGCCAGTTTCTCAAAACCCTGTACAAACTCGGCCATGATCTTGAAGATCTGCCATGAGTCGTAGGTCTTGATCTGGTTCCAGTTTTTGGCTTTAATCGCTTTTCTGATCTTTTCTTCGTCGGATTGTTTCATGTTCATTGGGTGCTAGGTGCTGGGTTCTGGGCTATGGGTAGTTTTGAGTTTTGAGTTAGTTTCAAGTTTCAAGTTTCAAGTTTCGAATTTCGAGTTTCGAGTATTAATAATCAATCATCCAAAATCCAAAATCCATCATCATAGTTTGAGCTCTTCCTTTAAATATTTAGCAGTATAGCTGGTTTTATCTTTGATTATTTCCTCCGGGCTGCCCTGGCAGATGATCTGCCCTCCACGGTTTCCTCCTTCCGGCCCGAGATCGATAATGTGATCAGCAAATTTAATCACATCCATGTTATGTTCAATGATCAATACCGTATTTCCTTTATTTACGAGTTTATTCAAGACATCCAGGAGTACCTTCACATCTTCGAAATGCAGGCCTGTCGTAGGTTCATCGAGTATGTACAGTGTTTTCCCGGTATCCCTCTTCGAAAGCTCCGCCGCCAGTTTTACGCGCTGGGCTTCCCCGCCCGACAGGGTTGTCGACTGTTGCCCCAGCGTAATGTATCCCAGCCCGACCTCTTTCAGCGTCCTGATCTTCTGGATGATCGACGGAATGTTTTCAAAAAAATCCACCGCCTGGTTGATGGTCATGTCGAGCACGTCATTGATCGATTTCCCCTTGTACCTGATCTCCAGTGTTTCACGGTTATATCGTTTGCCGTCGCAAGTTTCGCATTGCACATATACATCCGGCAGGAAATTCATTTCGATCAGCTTCAGACCGGCCCCTTTGCATGTTTCGCAGCGTCCGCCCTTTACATTGAAGGAGAAGCGGCCGGGTTTGTACCCGCGGATCTTCGCCTCGGGCAGTTGAACGAATAGTTTCCTGATCTCATCAAAAGCTTTGGTATAGGTTACCGGGTTTGACCGTGGCGTGCGGCCTATGGGCGACTGGTCGATCTCGATCACCTTGTCGATATGCTCAAGGCCTTTGATCTCCCTGTAAGGAAGCGGCTTCTTGTCGGAACGATAGAACTTATTGCTGAGAATGGGATACAGCGTCTCGTTGATCAGGGAAGATTTCCCGCTTCCGGATACCCCTGTCACACAGATGAATGTGCCAAGCGGAACATCCAGTTCAACTTCTTTCAGGTTATTGCCGGCAGCACCTTTTAAAATAAGCCTCTCCCCATTCCCTTTTCTCCTGTCGGATGGAATGGGTATTCTCTTTCTTCCTGAGAGATACTCACAGGTTATGGTATTGCAATCCCTCATTTCACGGGGTGATCCCTGTCCAACGATCTCACCGCCGTGAAACCCGGCTCCCGGGCCTATGTCGACCACCTCATCGGCCGAAAGTATCATTTCCTTGTCGTGTTCCACTACGATCACCGAGTTCCCCAGGTCGCGCAGATCCTTCAATGCCGTGATCAGCTTGAGGTTATCACGATGGTGCAGGCCGATGCTGGGCTCATCCAGTATGTAAAGCACATCCACCAGGCGGGAACCGATCTGTGTGGCCAGTCTGATACGTTGCGATTCCCCTCCGGAAAGGCTCCTGGCAGGCCTGTTGAGTGAAAGATAGTCGAGCCCGACTTCCAGCAGGAATCCTGTCCTTGTCTTGATCTCCCTCAATATTTCGCGCGCAATGGTCTTTTTTTTCTCATCAAGCATGTCTTCCACCACATCGAGCCAGTCGTTGAACTGGACCAGGTCCATATTGGCCAGGTCGGATATGCTTTTCTCCCCGATCCTGAAGTGCAGGGATTCCTTTTTCAGCCTGTTGCCGTTGCATTCCGGGCACGGGATACGGTTCATAAAACTGCCGGCCCATTTCAATATGCTTCGCGAACTGGCATCGGCATACTGGTTAGTAATGAAGTTGATAATGCCTTCAAAATTCAGGGTGTAGGATGATGTTACACCCGCATATTCCTTTTTGATAATGAAGGTTTCGTTCGATCCGTACAGTATTGTTGAAATGGCATCATCAGGGATATCTCTGATCTGTGTCGACAGGTCGAAGCCATACTTCTGGCCGATCATTTCCAGCTGGTTGAAGATCCAGTTTTGTTTATACTCCCCTATTGGAGCAATACCGCCATTCCGGATGCTTTTATTCCTGTCGGGGATGATCTTTTTAAGGTTGACCTCGGTTACGGTACCCAGCCCGCTGCATTTTGGGCAAGCCCCGTAAGGTGAGTTAAAGGAAAACGTATTGGGTTCAGGTTCATCGTAAGAAATACCGGAACTGGGGCACATTAAAAGTTTACTGTAATGGCGGGTTGTCTTGTCGCCTTCGCGCATCACCATGACCGATCCCTTTCCGGTTTTCAGGGCATCCTGCAGGGTTCGGCTCAGGCGTTGCCGGGCCTTGTCGCCATCTCCCACTTTTACCGTGTCGATGAGCAGCTCAACATCGTGCACCCTGAAGCGGTCAAGCTGCATTCCGAATTCCAGGTCGCGGACCTCTCCATCGACACGCACCTTGAGGTAGCCCTGGCGCCGCATCTGCTCAAAATTCTCACGATAATGCCCTTTTCTTCCCCTTACAACGGGTGCCAGCACCATGATGTTCTCATTCATGTAGTCTTTCTGCAGCAAACCGATGATCTGTTCTTCTGTATACTTCACCATCCGCTCGCCGCTCACATAGGAGTAAGCATCCGCTACCCGGGCAAAGAGCAGGCGAAGGAAATCGTATACTTCTGTGACGGTACCCACGGTCGAACGAGGATTTTTGTTCACTGATTTCTGTTCGATGGAAACGACGGGGCTCAGGCCGGTGATCTTATCAACATCGGGGCGTTCCAGGTTGCCGATAAACTGCCGCGCATAGGCCGAAAAAGTTTCCATGTAACGGCGCTGGCCTTCGGCATAAATGGTATCGAAAGCAAGAGACGACTTTCCTGAGCCGCTCAGGCCGGTAAATACAATAAGCTTGTTGCGCGGGATGGAAAGGTCGATATTCTTCAGGTTATGGACCCTGGCGCCCAGCACTTCAAGCCGATGATTCTTTGATGTTTTAGCCATCTGCCCGATTATAGTTCATCAAAACTCAATGTATCGCCATAAACGACAGACTCATGATCAAGCCCGTCGATCAGTTCTTCATATTCCATATATTCATCCAGCGGGATGCTGATCGTATAGACTTTTCCCCTGGGTACTTTCAGTTTTTGGTCACGAAGCCATGGATTGAACAATTTTAATACCCTGTAAGAGATGCCCTGGTCCTGGGCAAAAGCCACAAGGTCTTTGATGCTTTCATCTACTTTTACCGTCTTAACGGGAATGCCAGGATAAAAATCCTTCTCTCTTAGGAAGATACCGTAATCAGTAGGATTTTCAAAAATGGTTTTCAGTGCCAGGATCCTGAATACATACCGGCTGGTCTCTTCGCTTAACAGCAGTTCGTAATATGAGTTTTCCTTTTGTTCCTCAATCGACTCACTGATACGTCGTTTCCCGGCATTGTATGCGGCGGCGACAAGTGTCCAGTTACCGAACTTCGTGTACGACTCCCGAAAGTATTTACAGGCAGCTACCGTACTCTTTTCAACATGGTAGCGTTCATCCACATCACTATCCACTTCCAGTCCGTAATCTTTAGCCGTTCCCTCAAGGAATTGCCAGAAGCCCGAAGCTCCCGAGGGCGAAACAACGTTGGCAAGGCCGCTTTCGATCACCGCCAGGTATTTGAAGTCATCAGGGATACCATGATCGGCGAGTATGGGTTCAATGATCGGGAACCACCTGTGGGCCCTTTTGAACATGAGTACGGTACGGTTATGCCAGTATGTGTTCACAAGAAGTTCCCTGTCGAGGCCCTCATACACGTAAAAAACATTCATGGGGGCCTTCTCACCGGCAAATGACACCTGATCGGGCACCGGCACGGCAAAGATCTTGTAGTTCCGGCGGAATGCATCGCGGTATTGCCTGTCGCTTACACCTTCGTCATTGGTAAAGAAATAAAATAAGCCTGCGGCCGAAAGGCCAAGGATAAATACAAGTCCAAAAATCAGAATTCGCTTCAACATCGTATCGTCTGCTTCTTCAGGAATCGTTAAAAAGGGCTTTCCAGTTCCCTGAAAAGGGGTGCTGTTCTGTCCTTATCCGAAATGACAGGTTCGCTTATGCCCCAATCGATATTCAGGTCGGGATCATCCCACCGGATCGAATTTTCAGATTCCTTATGGTATATATTCGTGCATTTATAGATAAAAATGGTATTTTCTTCAAGGGTTACAAAGCCATGTGCAAAGCCCGGCGGGATATAGAGCATGCGCTTGTTATGCTCGTTAAGCTCGAAAGCTTCCCATTTACCGAATGTCGGGGATCCTTTCCTGATATCTACCGAAACATCCATCACGCCACCCCGGGCAACACGCACCAGCTTTCCCTGTTCATAAGGAGGCTCCTGGAAATGAAGACCCCTGAGTATCCCCTTGCCCGAGCATGATTCATTATCCTGCAGGAATTCCATCTCGAGGCCGGCCTGCCGGAAAACTTCGGCATTATACGACTCAAAGAAATATCCCCGCTTATCACCGAAAACGTTTGGATCGATGATCAGGAGTCCGGGTAATTTGGTTTCAATTATATTCATGGGCGTTGGGCGTTGGGTATTGGGTTTTGGGTGTTGGGTTTTGAGTTTTGAGTTAGTTTCAAGTTTCAAGTTTCAAGTCTCAAGTTTCAAGTCTCAAGTCTCAATTATTAATAACCCATCACCCAAAATCCAAAATTTTAAATGTGAATTACTTCGCCGTATGCTGCTGCCACGGCTTCCATAACGGCTTCCGACATGGTTGGATGCGGGTGCACGGTCTTGATGATCTCATGGCCCGTTGTTTCCAGTTTCCTGGCAGCCACGGCCTCAGCGATCATTTCAGTTACATTGTCACCTACCATATGGCACCCCAGCCATTCGCCGTATTTCGCATCAAATATGACCTTCACAAAGCCATCTTTGTTCCCTGCTGCACTTGCTTTACCTGAAGCAGTGAAGGGGAATTTCCCCACTTTAAGCTCATACCCGGCCTCCTTTGCCTGCTTTTCAGTCATTCCTACAGAGGCAACCTCCGGAACGGTGTAAGTACATGCCGGGATATTGCCGTAATCGATTGGCTCAGGATCCAGTCCGCCGATCTTTTCAACACAGGTAATGCCTTCATGTGAAGCCACGTGCGCCAGCGCTGGACCATGAACGATGTCACCGATGGCATAATATCCTTCAACACTGGTTTTGTAATAATCATCAACTTTAACTTTTCCGTCTTCTATTTTAATACCGACGTCTTCCAGCCCGATATCCTCCAGGTTCGGGGCAATACCCACTGCCGAAAGCACTATTTCAGCCTCGATGACTTCTTCGCCCTTCTTTGTCTTTACCTTCACCTTGCAGGTCTTGCCTTTTGAATCAACATCTTCTACGGAAACCCCTGTCATTACATTGATGCCCGCTTTTTTAAAAGAGCGGCCAAGTTGTTTCGACACATCCTCATCCTCGAGGGGTACAATATTCGGCAGGACTTCGATCAGTGTTACCTCTGTTCCGATGCTGTTGTAGAAATAGGCGAATTCGGAACCTATGGCGCCGGACCCGACAACCACCATCGACCCGGGCTGTTTCGGAAGGGTCATGGCCTCACGGTAGCCGATCACTTTTTTGCCATCCTGTTTCAGGAATGGGAGTTCACGGGAACGTGCCCCGGTGGCGATAATGATATGTTTGGCTTCGTACGTTTTTTTCTTGCCATCCCCATCGGTAACTTCCACCTTTTTCCCGGGAAGCACCTTTCCCATCCCGGCCAGGTGTTCGATCTTATTCTTTTTAAAAAGGAACTGAATGCCGTTACTCATGCCGGAGGCAACATCGCGGCTGCGCTTTATCATGCCTTCAAAATCGGGTGTTACATTTCCTTCGACCTTTATACCGTAGTTCTCAGCATGGCTGATGTAGTTGAATACCTGTGCGCTCTTCAGCAGCGCCTTGGTAGGGATACATCCCCAGTTGAGGCATACTCCGCCCAGCTCCGACTTTTCAACAACAGCAGTCTTCAGGCCCAGCTGGCTGGCCCTGATGGCAGCGACGTATCCTCCCGGGCCACTGCCTATTACGATAACATCAAAATTCATATTCACGTGATTTTTATTTGAATTGCAAAAGTACGAAAAAACAACACTTGAGCAGTCAGATGGTTCAATATAAATCAGGTGCAGGGTACAGGGCTCAGGGTGCAGGGGACCAGGTGCCTGCATACCCTGAACCACCCTGAACCCTGTACCCTGCACCCTGAACCCATAATTTATACCCAATAAAAATACCCGAATCACTTTTTAAACCCGGGCTACGATCACGGATATTTTTTATACTTTTAGCTGTTCAACTGTTATGAAACATCCAATCCCAAATTAAAATCAAAACGTATATGAGCCCAAAAGGAAAGAATTTTTATATCGATGCCGCTAAACGTGCAATGAAATGGCATGCAGAGAAGCTTGAAAAGATGCGTTCCTGCCGTTTCGACACCATTGCCGTTCATGGCATCTATTCTATGCAGGAATCCCTGGATTTTAACCAGGGATCGATCATCGAACCGATGTATATGTCCACGTCGCAGGCATACCGCGATTCGGACGAGATGGAAGCGGCCCTTGGCTACGAGATACCGACCTGGTGCTACTCCCGTATCGCCAATCCCTCGATGTATTACCTGGAAGGGGTGCTGGCCCTGATCGAAAGCTATGGTACCGGGATTGAAGCCTCCTGTATCGCAACTGCCTCCGGCATGGCGGCCATTGCCAGCGCAGCCGATAACCTGCTTTGCATCGACCCGAATAGACCTGATCAAAAGATGAATTTCGTTGCGACCTGCCAGGTATACGGGGGCACATTCCAGCAGTTTGCCATCAGGAAGGATGAAGAAAGGAATATTGAATGGCGCAAGGTGATCAACTCAGCAGATATCAGCGAATGGGAATCCCTCATCGATGATGATACCCGCTTCCTTTACGGAGAAATGCCGAGCAATCCCGGCCAGGCTTTCTTCGACCTGGAGAAAGTGTGCCAGCTTGGCGAGAAATACAATCTCCCCGTGATCATTGATGCTACAGTGGCTTCACCGGCACTGATGCGCCCACTGGCATTCGGAGCCGACATCGTTGTGCAGTCTGTAACAAAATCACTGACGACCAGCGGCTTCGGCATAGGCGGTGCTGTAATCGCAAAGAAAAACATCAGGGCCCGCGTGGGCAGCGATGAAATGAAAGCCGACTTCGCCATGTACCTCAAAACCCTCCCCAACAGGGATAACGGCCCCAACATCTCACCCATGAATGCCATCCTGGCCGTTAACGACATCCGCACCTTACGCCCGCGTATGGACAGGCTCAGCAGGAATACATTGAAAGTTGCCAAATTCCTTGAAGGGCACAAGCACATTGAGCAGGTCGACTACCTCGGACTGGAAAGCCACCCCCTGCACGAGCTGGCCAAAAAGTACATGGTCCTGGTGGATTCGGAATACGACGATATGTATGGCGGGGAAAAAGTGAATCGTTACGGGCATCTGATGTCATTCCGTATCAAGGGCAGCGCACAGGACACGCGTGATGTATTTGACGCACTCCAGATGATCTGGCGGGCCACCGACCTCGGACGGATAAAATCAGTTGCGACCATACCCGCTATTTCGACGCACTCACAACAGGGTGAGGAAGGACGCAAGATAGCCGACATCCCGCCAACGCTGATCAGGCTGTGCGTGGGCGGCGAACACCCCGACGATATCATTGCCGATATCGACCGGGCCCTGTCAGTCCTGGATGGAAAACAAATGAAGAAAACTGCACCAGAATACTCTGCCGGAGGAGCATCTTCAGCAAGCCTCGGCTGGTAAGCATAACTTTATGGAAAAACAGATCTTATTTTACTCGACCAACCTTATGGCTGCGCCGCTGCCTTTTGATGAGGCCCTGCTAAAAGGCCTGGCACCCGATAAAGGACTGTTCATGCCCGAGCATATCCCGGAAATGAAAATGGAAGAGATCCTTGCTCTTCGTGGCCTGCAGTACCATGAGATCGCATTCCGGATCGCATGGAAATTCCTCAAAGGGGTGATCAGCGAAGAGGAATTGAAGAATATCACCAGAGAAGCATACAATTACAGCATTCCGCTGGAGCATGTGACTGGCCGGAAATATGTGATGAGGCTCGACCAGGGACCGACAGCCTCTTTCAAGGATTTTGCCGCCCGTATGATGGGCAGGCTGATGCAGCACTACCTGAAGCAGGATAACCGCAAGCTGCTCATCCTTACAGCAACATCGGGAGATACCGGAAGCGCCATTGCGAATGCATTCTACGGACTTGACAATATCAATGTGGCAGTACTATTCCCTGAAACGGAGGTTACCGACAGGCAACGTAAGCAGATGACCACCCTGGGGAAGAACGTGAAGATCATCGCTGTCGATAGCAAATTCGACGACTGCCAGGCACTTGTAAAAATGGCCTTTTCCGATAAAGAACTGGATTACCTGAACCTGTCGTCAGCCAATTCGATCAACATCGGAAGGCTCATCCCCCAGATCGTATACTACTTCTATGCGTTTTCGGAACTGAGAAACAGCGATGAAGAAGAAATTGTCTTTTCTGTCCCGTCAGGGAATTTCGGGGATATGATGGGAGGTGTGCTGGCCATGAAGATGGGACTGCCTGTGAAGCGCTTTGTGATCGCAACCAATGAGAATGATGAATTCCCTGCTTACCTCCGGTCGGGGAAATACGCCAGGATCGAACCATCGAAGAATTGCATCTCCAGTGCAATGAACGTGGGTCATCCCAGCAATCTTGCCCGACTGGTTGCGCTCTATGGCGGCATGATGGATGAGAGCGGTAAGATCTTCAACGGGGCTGACATGAATGCCATGAGAACAGAATTGTGGTCGACAAGCATCAGTGATGCCAAAACCAGGGAAACCATTCAAAAGGCATGGTCGCAATATGAATTGCTGCTGGAACCTCACGGGGCAGTTGGCTGGGCCGGCCTGATGGAATATTGTAAAGAATACCCTTGTGAAGAAGATCAGCTGTGCGTATCACTGGAGACCGCACACCCGGCTAAATTCCCCGAGGAAATTAAAAAGCTGCTGGGTTTCGACCCGGAGCTTCCTCCCAGCCTGGAAGGACTGGAAGACAAAGATGAACACTACGACTATCTCGATAACAACTACGAAGAATTTAAAGCATACTTGATCAATAATTATTAAAAGGCATCTGGCGTCAGGCATCAGGCATCATAAGTTCAAAACTTTTCATGCCCGTAACCCGAAGCCCGAAGCCCGAAACCTAATTTTATGTACATAATCTGTTCAGACCTTGAGGGAGTTTTCGTTCCGGAAGTATGGATCAACGTAGCAGAACGCACCGGTATTGAAGAACTCAGGATGACCACGCGCGACGAGCCCGATTACGACAAGCTCATGAATCAGCGGATCAAAATTCTTGACCGGCACGGCTTGAAGCTGAAAGACATACAGGATGTGATCGCCACCATCAAACCCCTTGAAGGAGCCCTTGATTTTCTCTGGTGGATCAGGAAAAAAACACAGGCCATCGTAGTATCCGATACCTTCGCTCAGTTTGCCGATCCGCTGATGGAACAGCTCGACAGGCCAACGATCTTCTGTCATAACCTCATCATCGATGAAGATGACCGCATTGTAGGGTATAAGCTGCGGCAGCCCGATCCCAAGAAGAAAGTTACACAGGCCCTGCAGAGCCTTGAATACAAGGTGATCGCTTTTGGCGACTCCTACAACGATACCAGCATGTTGTTACAGGCAGATGTCGGCATATTGTTCTGCCCGCCCGACAAGGTGATCGAGGATTTCCCCCAGCTGCCGGTATGCCGGAATTATGAAGAATTGAAAAGCATTTTGGAAAAATATATTTAACCAACACATCATGAAAAGTATATATCAGGCCATTATCCTGAGCACTTTGATGCTCATTTCAAACAATATTTTTGCCCAGGGAGAACTCAATGCTGAAGACCTTGGTGAGATCAGGTCATCGCTTGTGTTCGATGACGACACCCGGGCTTTGATGAATGCCATTAGCTCCAACGATATCAGGAAGCTTGCAGTGAACAGGGAAAACCTGGGCAGGGTAAATGAATATTTCTCCGATAAGGTCGACATCAGGGGCATTACCGACCAGAAATCCTCCGGCCGGTGCTGGCTGTTCACCGGCCTGAACGTGCTCAGGCCAAAAGTGATCCAGAAATACAACATGAAAGAATTTGAGTTCTCGCAGACCTATGGTTTTTTCTGGGACCAGCTTGAAAAATCCAACCTTTTCCTGGAAGGCATCATCGAAACGGCTTCACTGGATATCAAAGACAGGAAAGTGGAGTGGCTGCTGAAGCATCCTATTGGCGACGGGGGGCAGTGGACCGGCGTAGTCGATATACTGGGAAAATACGGTGCGGTGCCCGCCAGCGTGATGCCGGAGAGCCAGAACAGTTCGAACACATCTGTCATGTCACGTTTTCTGCGCCGTAAACTGCGGGAGGATGCCCTGGTCCTGAGGCAGCTGCATGCAGATGGCAAAACGGATATCCTGTTGCGCGAAGAAAAGCTCAAAATGCTTGGTGAGATCTACAGGATGCTGGTGCTTTGCCTCGGGGAACCCCCGGCCGAATTCGACTGGCAATATGAGGATATGGATGGGAATGTCAGTGAAATGAAAAAATATACCCCCATGTCATTTTACGACGAGATCGTCGGTGTTGACCTGGGCGAATATGTAATGTTCATGAATGATCCCACCCGACCCTATTATAAATTGTACGAGATAGAATACGACCGCCACATGCTGGAGGGCGGAAACTGGAAATACATCAACCTCCCCATTGACGATATCAAAACCTTCGCCAAAGCATCCATACAGGGCAATGAAGCCATGTATTTCTCCTGCGATGTGGGTAAACAGCTTGAGCGCGAAAAAGGCATGCTCGACCTGAACAACTTTGCATATGATGCGCTTTTTGGCGTTGATTTTTCCATGGATAAAGAGGGCCGGATAAAGACTTTCGACAGTGGTTCTTCCCATGGCATGAGCCTGGTAGGCGTGAATGTTCTGCCGGACGGCAGCATCGATAAATGGCTGCTGGAAAACAGCTGGGGAAAGACCGGCCACCAGGGCTTCCTGATCATGACCGATGAGTGGTTCAGGGAATACATGTTCCGGCTGGTGATAAACAAGAAATATATCGATGCCGGGACACTGGAAATACTGGATACCGAGCCCGTTTTCCTGCCACCCTGGGATCCGATGTTTGCGCCGGAGGAGTAGG
>JAZBOU010000091.1:0-12509 GCA_036351275.1 Bacteroidales bacterium | reverse complement strand
CTGTCATATTTGATGAGAAATACGCGGGGGATCCGGCGCTTCGGTTCCGCAGCCATCGACCTGGCCTGGGTGGCATCCGGCAAATTTGATGGCTTCTGGGAATATAGCTTAAAGCCCTGGGACGTTGCTGCAGGCAGTTTTATCGTAAAACAGGCCGGTGGTATGGTAAGTGATTTTTCAGGTGGGGAAAATTATCTGCACGGAAGAGAAATATTATGCGGGAATCCCCCTATTTTCGAAAAGTTGCTTGAAGTCGTACGGAAATTCTTTTAATTTTACTGAACAATCCTATCTGCATGAAAAGAACATCGACATTGCTCGTCCTGATGCTGCTCGGCATTTTCGCATTCTCACAGCCTGACAGCCTTGAACTAACTACCCTGATCTACAAATTCGAGATCAAGGAACAAATTGCTCCGCCTGCGGTCCGGACAACCCAGCGTGCCTTTGAGGAAGCAAAAGAGGCCGGGGCCGATCTTATGCTTATCCATATGAATACTTACGGAGGAATGGTAGATGCAGCCGACTCCATCCGGACGAGGATACTCAACAGCGACATCCCGGTATATGTTTTTATCGACAATAATGCCGCTTCTGCAGGGGCATTGATCGCCATTGCCTGCGACAGCATTTACATGGCCCCGGTGGCCAGTATTGGTGCAGCCACTGTTGTGGACCAGAGCGGGCAACCGGTTCCTGACAAGTACCAGTCGTACATGAGATCATGGATGCGCGCTACGGCAGAAGCGAAGGGAAGAGACCCTGATATCGCACAGGCCATGGTCGATCCTGACATCTATATCCAGGGGATCGTTGATTCGGGAAAAGTTCTGACATTCACCACCTCGGAAGCCATCGAACACGGATACTGTGAAGGCAGCGTAGAAAACATTGCGGAACTGCTTGATGATGCGCATATTCCGCGGTACGAGATCATCACCCATAAAAAAACCGGTACTGACAAGATCATCGGGTGGCTGATCAATCCGATTGTGAGCGGTATCCTTATCATGATCATCATCGGAGGAATTTATTTCGAATTGCAGAGCCCCGGTATCGGATTCCCCCTGGTAGCATCCATCATAGCAGCCCTGCTGTATTTCGCCCCGCTATATATCCAGGGGCTTGCCGACCATTGGGAGATCGTGATCTTCATAGTCGGGATTATCCTTATCCTTGTTGAAGTATTTGCTATACCGGGCTTCGGCGTTGCCGGTATTTCCGGTATTTTACTGGTCGTGGCGGGTCTGACGCTCAGTCTTGTCGGGAATGTTGGACTGAACTTCAGCGGAGTTGGTGTTGAAGCAGTTGCATCAGCATTTTTCATCGTGATCATTGCGATCTTCCTGGCCCTGATCGGGTCGTTCTGGATAAGTAAAAAGCTTTTTACAAGCACGATATTCGGCCACCTTGCCCTGGACGCAGAACAGCATAAGGAAGATGGTTATACCGTTTCAAATGTGAAATACAGCAGTATGCTGGGTAAAAAAGGGAAAGCATGGTCGAACCTGCGCCCGGCAGGAAAAGTACTGATTGAGGGTGATGTTTATGATGCCACGGCCATGACCGGATATATCGAAAAAGGAAGTGATGTGGAGGTAGTGAAGTATGAGACGGGACAGTTGTTTGTGGTGAAGAAATAAATTCCGGTCTCCGGATACTAGTTTCCGGTCACCGGAAAAGTTGAACTAAAAATGATCAAATTAATAAAGGGTGATATTACCAAGCTTGAAGTTGATGCGATCGTGAATGCAGCCAACAGGAGTTTACTCGGCGGAGGTGGTGTTGACGGGGCCATACACAGGGCAGCGGGGCCAAAGCTGCTTGAAGAATGCAAAACACTCAACGGCTGTGACACAGGCCAGGCAAAGATCACCGCAGGTTACGGCCTCCCGGCCGACTATGTGATCCACACCGTCGGACCAGTATGGAACGGGGGCAACAGGGATGAAGAACATCTCCTCAGTTCATGCTATAAAAACAGTCTGCTGCTTGCAAAAGATAAAGAGATCCACAGCATTGCTTTCCCGAATATCAGCACGGGAGTATACCATTTCCCAAAAGACCTTGCTGCCGGTATTGCTGTGGCATCCGTCGCGGAATTCCTTCAAAATAATGCACTCCCGAAGAAAGTTATCTTCGTGTGCTTTGATGATGAAAATTATCGTCTGTACAGAGATCTGCTCAACATGTAGTCCACAAGTTCACAAAGCTTGTTTCTTGCCCGATTACTGTTATTATTTTCACAAAAATTCAATACATTTGCCTGCCTAGTTGCGTATTCGATGAAGCCAGAATTTTCCAATAAAATACTTACCTTAATACTGGTCCTGCTACCGGCAATCTTTTACGGCCAGGCAGAGCGGAAAAATGTTGTGGCAACGCGAACCATGGTTCCTCCGAAGATCGACGGCGCGCTGACCGAGGCTGAATGGCTGGACGCGGTTCCAGCAAAAGATTTCTTTCAATATAATCCCTTTAACGGAGCACCCCCGAGCCAGCCAACCGAAGTAAGGATACTTTACGACGACAGGGCCATGTATATTGGTGCGATGATGTATGACAGTGCGCCCGACAGCATTCTGAGAGAACTTGGGGAACGGGATAATGACGACATCAACGCGGATTTTTTTACGTTCGACATCGTACCATATGATGACGGGATGAATGCTTTCGAATTCAAAGTGGCCGCATCAGGTGTTGAGGCTGATACCAAGCATGCAGCCAACTATCGCGACAAGAACTGGGATCCGATCTGGAAGAGTGCGGTGGAAATCACCGACAGCGGATGGATCGCTGAGATAGAGATCCCTTATGCTGCCATCCGTTTCCCCAAGACAGCTGAACAACTCTGGGGCGTAAATATGTGGAGGAATATCCGGCGGCACAGGGAATGGTCGACCTGGAATTATATCAACAACAAGCTCGATGGGGTTTTTAACCAGTCGGGTACCCTTACCGGCATTGAAGGGATCAAACCTCCCCTGCGCTTGTTTTTCATCCCATATGTTGCCGGTTACACGGAAAAAGATCCGGGTAATGATTCATGGGCCTACTCATTTAATTATGGCATGGACATGAAACTCGGACTCAGCGAAAGCTTCACCCTCGACATGACACTCATCCCCGATTTCGGACAGGTACGATCCGACGACCAGATCGTAAACCTCTCCCCTTTCGAAGTGTATTACCAGGAACGCCGGCCGTTCTTCACCGAAGGTACAGAACTATTCGAACGGGGCGAAATATTTTATACACGAAGGGTTGGGGGCACACCGGAAGCATATTCGGACGTGCAGAAGGACTACGATTCCGACAGCATCGTCGAAAACCCGGAAGAAAATCAACTGGTTAACGCTACCAAAATTTCAGGCAGGAACAGGAACGGTACCGCCATCGGGGTTTTCAATGCGGTGAATACAAACACCTGGGCCAAAGTGATCGACTCCACCGGGGCGGAACAGAAAATACTGACCAACCCCGCCTCCAATTACAATATGCTGGTATTTGATCAAAACCTGAAAAATAATTCTTACATCAGTCTTTATAATACGAATGTTTACAGGGGAAAAGATAATTACATCGCCAATGTGACAGGTAGCGAGTTTGAACTAAAAACAAAAAATGATACCTGGAGTGTTGGTGGTCTTCTCAATGTAAGCCAGAAGTACCATCCCGACAGTAAAAACGAATTTGGTTACATGTATGCACTCGAAGGGGGCAAGATCAGCGGCAACTTCAGGTTCGATTACCAGTACATGGTCCAGAACGATACATACGATATCAACGACATGGGTTTCAACAGCAGGAACAACCGCATCGAACATGAGCTGGAATTCCAGTACAATATTTACGACCCGGTAGGCAAGATCATCGACATGCATAACGAAATCGGTTTCAGCTATAACATGTTGTATGATCCCAGGGAATTTGTCTCGTTCAATATTGATGCCATGAACAGGACCACTTTCATCAATTACCTTACGACGGGGCTCAACCTGAGTTTAACACCAACTGAAAGTTATGACTTCTATGAACCACGCGTGGATGGGTGGTATGTCAGGCAGCCCTCGGCAGGGTATATCGGCACCTGGCTCTCGCCCGATTACAGGAAACGTTTCGTTGTGGACATCAGCGGGGGCTACTGGGCCGGAACAGATTACGGACAATCGGGTTACGACCTCAGGGTGAAACCAAGGTTAAGGGCCAATGACAGCTTTACCCTTTCCCTGCAGGTTGAATACGATATCGACTGGAATAATATCGGCTATGTTACAGATTCCATTGATTCAAACGGTGATGAAAAAATTATTTTCGGTGCCAGAGACCTGCAAACCGTGGAGTCGGTGCTTGACATACAATATATCTTTACAAAAAATATTTCACTTTCACTGCGTGCCAGGCATTACTGGATCACTGTGGATTACGACCGGTATTATGACCTGCAGCGCGATGGCAGCCTGGTGCGGAACGAATACGCAGTCGACAATGATTTCCGGGTGAATGCCTTCAACGTCGATATGGTGTTCCGATGGATCTTTGCCCCGGCCAGCGAACTGCTTTTTGTATGGAAGAATAACATCTTTACAGAAGAGAATGAAGTGGCAAAAGACTACTTCGAGAACATCAGGGATACCTTTACATCGCCCATGGGGAACAGTTTTTCGCTGAAACTACTCTATTACCTCGATTATCAGAAGCTTAAGAGGAAAAACCGGAAAACGCTTAATGGCTAAGGGCTAACGGAATTGTCCATTCTACATTCGACATTCTGCATTTACCATTTTCATTAACCGTTGACCTTTAGCCGTTAGCCATGATCCCCTCCGCAAACTCTTTGCTTATGTAGTTATCGTAATGCATACAAACATGCGAACCAAAAGAAATAGCCGTTTGTACCATGTTTTCAAGATTTTTCAGCTTTAGTTGATCGAGATCAATACCGGAGCGGAACAGTTCATAAATTAGGCCGGCATTGAAGTTATCTCCTGCACCGATGGTACTTACTGCCGATACCCTGGATACGTTGGAGAATGATCTTCCTTCCGGGGTATATACTTCCACCTGTTCACTGCTCCTGGTGTATATCAGCTTCTTGCAGCCATTATCACACACAAACGAATAGGCTTTTTCCCCATCAACGATATCCATGATCGTCCTGAAGTCTTCATCGGATCCCCTCACCATTCCCGCCAGGGAAATATTTTCAAATACAAATGCACGCAAAGCGTCCATCTGCTTTTTGTGAGGGTTTCGCATGTTCGGATCATATATGATCATGGCCCCTGCATCCCTGGCATCTTTTACAAGGGATATCAGCTTTTCACGTATCTCCGGCGTGAGGGAATACAAGCCGCCAAACAGCAAAATATCGCCTTCACGTATCTCCGGCATCTCGATATTGAAGCGTTTTCGGGGATAATTCTTATAAAATGTATAGCTCGCATCCTTTTTTTCGTCAAGGAAGGCAAGGGAAATGGCTGTTTTCCCATCCGGATAACGATACACATAGCTGGTATCCACGTGGTTATTTTGCAGAAAAAGATCAATTTCCTTTCCGACATCATCCTGCGCAAATTCACTGATAAAAAATACTGGTAAAGCAAGCCGTCCGAGCGATACAGAAGTGTTCAACATGGCACCTCCTGCATTCGCTGCAATAGGCTCGCCATTCCTGAAAATGATATCGTAAATGCTTTCGCCTGTGGTGTAGATCCTGCGCATGAAGTCAAAGATAGGGAAAATTAGGCGTTGGGCGCTGGGTATCAGGCGTCGGGTATTTATGAATTACATTACCAAATGCCTGAAGCCAAATGCCAAATACCCAAATAATAAAAAAGGGATGCCGATTTTTACCAGCACCCCTGATATATTCAATAAATTCTAACTACTTGATGTGCTTCGAAAGGAAGGCTTCCATGGCACGATAAAAATCGAAACGGTTTTCTTCGTTGTAGAAACCATGCCCTTCATTATCCTTGACCATATATTCAACTTCAATACCCCTTTCCTTGAGTGCATTCACGATCTGGTCCGATTCGTCGATATTCACCCTCGGGTCGTTGGCACCCTGTGCCACGAAGAGCGGGGTCATGATCTTGTCGGCATTCAGGGCCGGTGAAGTGGCTTCGAACTGAACTTTATCCTCTTCTGGATTTCCAACCATTTCATACATCATATCGAGCAATGGCTCCCAGTATGGAGGGATGGTTTTCATGAAGGTAAAGAGGTTGGAAACACCCACATAATCAACAGCAGCGGCATACAGTGTGGGTGTAACCACGATCCCCTGCAGGGTAGCGTATCCGCCATAACTTCCACCATAAATGGCCACCTTGTCCTTATCGGCAATACCCTTGTTGATCAGCCAGTAAACACCATCGGTCACATCATTCTGCATGCTGAGGCCCCATTGCTTGAATGAAGCTTCCCAGAAAGCGCGCCCGTATCCGGTCGACCCTCTGAAGTTCGGTTGGAGGACAGCAAAACCACGGTTGGCAAGGAACTGTACTTCGGGGTTGAATCCCCAGGAATCACGTGCCCAGGGTCCGCCATGAACGTTGATCACCACAGGAAGGTCTTTTGCTGTTTCCATGGTAATTCCGTTTGGCAGGGTAAGGTAAGCATTGATCACCAGGCCGTCGCGGGCAGTATATTTGACCGGGTAACAGTTAGCCATCTCATCCTCGTCCAACCAGGGACTTACATCGTGGATCTTTTCCAGTTTGTCCTCGTTGAGGTCGTACAGATAATAAGAACCCAGTGTACGGTCGCTGTATGTGCGAATGATATACATGTCTTCAGCCTTATTCATGCCTGTGATCCCCAGTTCATATTCACCAAGGTCTTTTTCCAGGCGGGTGAAAAGTTTCTCCGTCTGATCATCAAAGAAATTGCGTTCCCTTTTCCATGATGTAAATGAAGCAGAGGTCAACACTTTTCTTTTGCGTGAATAAAATACACCGCTTACATCATAGTCGGGGTTTTCGTAGAGTACTTCTATCTCTTTACCGTTAGCAATGTCGAACAGTACAACAGCCGACTTATCACGGCCCAGGTTAGAAGTGGCATATACATTTTTATTCTCAAAATCAAAGAATGCAAGATCAACCGATTCCTTGAAACTTGTTGTCAGAACGGGTTTGAATTCTTCCTCTTCGGTATCACGATACTGGATCTGGATGTTCACTCCGTCAACGATGGCTATGGCTACGCGGAGTTTACCATCGTGGTCTGTCATCCATCCCTGGATGTTACCGGGATTCTCAGCCAGCATGGTCATTTCACCGGTCTTGATATTTAACCTGTAGGGGTCAAAAACCTGTGGATTACGTTTGTTCAGCCCGATAATAACCTCATCTGGGATGTCTTCAAGATCGTCAAGGATCTGTGTACGAACATTGTCAAAACAAGTCAGGCATTTCAGGTTCTTACCATTCTTGTCGACACCGTAGAGCGCAAAATTCTCATCACCGCCGTCATCTTTCAGGTAAAGGATACGGTCTTTATTTGCCCAGAAATAACCGGCAACGCTGCGATCGGTCTCGCCGGTAAGCCTTGTGGCTTTCTTACTGCCGATCTTTTGCACAAAAACGTTCATCCTGTCCTCGTAAGGGGCAGTATATGAAAAGTACTTCCCGTCGGGGGAGATCTGGAAACTGGTTTTTTCAGGATTCTTGAAAAAATCTTCCAGTGGGATCTGTTTTTGTGCCATTACATTAGAATTTACAAATACTCCGGCCAGCATGACCATCAGGATGGCTGCAGCACGGAGTTGAATTGTTACTTTGTTCATTGTATAAAGTTTACATTAATATTGAGCAGCAAAATTATAATAATTCAATTAAGAATGAGCAGGAATTTCTTCAACTGCCGAACTGGTTCACCAGTGGGCCATTCCGGCATACAAACGGTAAAACCGCTACATACTAACAACTGGCCGTGCAGATCACGTACGCCAGGTAAACAATGTACATAAGCAGCAGCAGTATTCCTACCGGCAGGGAAGTCCTCCATTTCGACAAGAAAAAATATAACAGGAGCAGCAAAGAGGTTCCCAGCAGTATACTGATCGACATGACCAGGTCTTCCGCCCGGAGGTTAATCTTATCTTCACGGATAACAGAATAGATGAGGAAAGGCAGGCCAAGCCCTACAAGGATATCGAAGGTATTCGATCCAATCGCATTATTTATGGCCATTCCCGGTCGCCCCTGACGGGCGACGATCACCGATGATATCAGGTCCGGAACGGACGTCCCTACGGCAACAATGGTAATACCGATAAGCAACTCCGGCACACCCAGTGTTTGAGAAATATGCACTGCACTGTGCACGAGCAACCAGCTCAGCAAACTGATCAAAGCTATGGAGAGCATAAAAATCACGAAGGGAAACCTCAGGAGATATGCCTCGAAACGTTTCAGTCGTGATGCAACGGCAGGATGAAAATCACGAACAGGTATTTTTGTTTTTTCCGGTTCATCTTCAGTGTCATGATATGGAAATACTCTTTTCCAGAAATATACCACGATTACATACACTACATATGTGCCAATCAGTAAAACAGCACCCCATAAACTAACATCATCGTTAAGGAAAGTAATGCCTAATAGTATTATCGCAATGATATAAAAAATGATATCCCTTAATATGGGTTGCCACATGAGTTTTGCGCCTGACTTAAGGTACATGACAAACCCAGTGATAACCAGTATATTGAACAAAGCCGACCCCACAATGGTTCCGACGCCTATGGCTTCATGGTTTCCTGCCATGAGTACGGAAAAAAGTGCCACTGCAAGCTCGGGGGCACTGGATCCGGCGGCCATGAGGGTTGATCCGGCCATATCCGATGAAAGGCGCAATCGCCTGGAAATGAAGTCGAGCGATTCGATAAAATAGCGCTCCGACACAACATGCATGGCCACGAAGCTGAATATCAGCAACACAAAGTTTAAGATGAGGGGGCCTGTTTCCATAGAAAGAAATGCAAATTGACGTTTCAAAGGTACAAAAAACAGACCTTCCAGGTCCGGGACCTGGAAGGTTGGCAACCTGCCAGGTCTTCACTGAAAAAACAGACCTTCCAGGTCCCGGACCTGGAAGGTCTCTGTTAGGAGAGCGGGAAACGGGACTCGAACCCGCGACCACCAGCTTGGGAAGCTAGTGCTCTACCAACTGAGCTACTCCCGCTTTTCCGGTACAAATTTAATATCTTTCCCAATGCCGGCAAAATATCATGTAATGAACTTTGATCAACTATTGACTCAGAAGCACCATTTATGGAATGAAAGACTTTATCGGAAAGCTATGCCGCAAATAATGGGAACAGTAACAATATATTTGTATCGCAGGGGCAGCATTTATATTTAAGGATTATCACTAAATTTATCCCCTTACAGGAGCGGACAATGATCTCAATAACTAAACAAACGGCAGCAATACTGTTCTTCAGTATCTTTTTGTTAACCGGTGCCTTTGATGCACTGGCACAAAGGGACAGTTTGTACAATGTGATCAACGCCACCGGATCCGACAGCATACGCATAAATTGCTATAAACATCTTTCCCGATATTACCTTGATCACAAGAATTTTGATTCGGCCGTGATCGCATCCGATAAAGGCCTTGAACTGGCCAGGAAAAACGACATGGTCCCCGATATTGAATTTTTCCAGCTCAAGGTCAGGGCGTATGATGCACTCATGCAATACCGCAATGCACTTGATCAATACTCGCTGATCATAGAGGTCCTGGAAAAGAGCAGCGACCCCGACGATGCTGTCAGGCTGACGCTTTTCAAAGGATGGCAATTGTTCCGCATGGGAGAGTTCACAAAAAGCATTGAATCATTCGAAGAGGCACGCATCGCTGCACAGGAGAGAGATATGCAGAAAGAAGTTGCCGATGTCTACCTCGGCCTCGGAAGGGTGTATTATAACCTGAAGGATATGGACCTGGAAGCCCTGTACTACGAAAAGTACCTCGAACTGGTAGATATGGATAAAGAAAAATACCTCGTTTTCTATATCCTTACAAGGCTGGGTGACATCATGCGGGAACAGGAAAAATATGAAGAAGGCATCGACATATACTATAAGATAATTGCATTGTCGAAAGAGGTCGGCGACAGCCTCAGGGTCGCCAATACACTGAACAGGATCGCATGGGGATATTACCAGATGGGAGACCTTGAAAACTCACTGAAAGTATACCAGGAGTGTCTTGATCTTTCAAAGGAGCTGAAACAAAAAAACCTCATTGCCAACAGCTACGGCAATATGGGGAATATTTACCGCGACTGGAATTATTACGAAAAAGCCATCGAATACTACAACCTGAGTATTGAAGTGGCCAAAGAGGTCGGCGATATCTACAACCTTACCTGGTTATACAAAGATATCAGCGCAATGTATGCCAATATGGAAAGGTATGAACTGGCTTACGAAAACTCCAAACTTCACTCGGCATACAATGATACGCTGATGTCGGAAGATTACAGCCGCCGTCTAGTAGAAGCACAAACGAGATATGAAAGGGAAAAGAGCGAAAAAGAGATCGCATTAATGGAGATCCGTCTGCAACGAAACAACTACCTCCTTTACGGGCTTGGCGGATTGAGCCTGCTGGTTGTGGTCTTTGCGATATTATTTATCAGGAACAGCAGGCTGCGGGCCCGGCAACGCATGGAGGACATGAACCACAGGATCTCTGAACTGAACCAGAAGAACCTGCGTACGCAGATGAATCCGCATTTCATCTTCAACACCCTGAACTCCATACAATATTATGTGTTCCAGAACGACAGGATCTCCTCCAACAACTACATGACCAAGTTTGCGAAGCTTATCAGGAAGACATTGGAAAACAGCGAACATCCCGCCATTCCCATTCAGGAAGAGATCGACGCCCTGGAGCTTTACCTGGAGTTGGAATCACTCCGTTTCAAGAAAAAGTTTGAATGGACCATTGATATCGATGAAGAGATCGATACTTATATGTACAAAATCCCGACCATGCTGATCCAGCCTTTCGTGGAGAATTCCATCGGGCACGGACTGATGCACAAGGACGGAAAAGGATATGTTCACATAGCACTTAAACTTGATGATTCGTGCATCCATTGCAGCATTGAGGACAATGGTGTGGGCAGGGAGAAAGCCATGGAGATCAAGAACGGGAAAAAGGAAAACCATAGATCCCTGGGAACCAGCATCACCGAAACACGGCTGAGGCTGGTGAACTCACTGTATGGGAAGAATATGAAGGTAAAATATACAGATCTGAAAGATGATAAGGGCAATGCCAGCGGGACGAAGGTGGAGATTTGTATACCGATTATAACATAGGCTTGGGACCTGGGGCCTGGGGCCTGAGGCTTGGGACCAGTAACGAGACACGAGTAACGAGACACGAGAAACATGGAAAACATACTCAAAACAGTAATAGTCGACGACGAGCAGGATGCGGTGAATTTCATTGAGTCCATTGCAAAGGAATATTGCCCGAATATAGAGATCGTAGGGAAGGCATACTCTGCCATTGAAGGCGTTGAGGTGATCTCGAAAGTGAAGCCCGACCTGGTGTTCCTGGATGTGGAGATGCCGCACGGCAGCGGCTTTGACCTGCTGGCCGGGTTCCCGGAAAAGGAGTTCGACGTGATCTTTATTACGGCATTCAACCATTATGCGATCAGGGCCATTAAGTTCTCTGCCGTTGATTATATCCTGAAGCCGATCAATATTAATGAGTTCATTGATGCCGTGAAGCGTGTGGAGGAATCCCGCAAGGAGAAAAAGGGCACATCAACAAATTTCCAGACCCTGTTCGAGAACCTGCAGACCGCCATTCCTTCCAGACTTGCCATTCCCACTTCCAACGGGATGGAATACCTGAATACACGGGAGATCATCCGGGTAGAAGCTGACCGTAGCTATTCCTGGTTTTATATGGAAAACGGGGATAAATTTCTGGTTTCGCGCAACCTCAAAGAATACCAGGAGCTCCTCTCCGACCGAAACTTCTTCCGTACTCACAACTCCCACCTCATCAACCTGGAACACGTTAAGAAATACATCCGGCACGAAGGCGGCTATATCGAGATGACCGATGGCAGCAATGTGCCCATTTCCCGCGGAAAGAAGGATCTGTTTTTAGAGCATATGGGGCGTATTTCCAAGTAAATTGAATGATGAGATCCAATTGATTAGTGATTAATATCGATTAGTATTTGAGAGTTCTGAATTCAGATCAATCGAATTTCTAAATTACCACTCTCCAATAATCATTAGCCTGCCTGCCCGCCACTGGCGGGTAAACCGGCAGGCAGGGATCTAATCACTATTCATTCAAGAAGATATCAAACCATTAACTTGCCCAGAGCAGCCGTTCCCTTTCCCAACCTTGACCTTGCCGAATAATTTCACTATCTTTCTAATTGAAAACCAATAACCCTGGTTATGAGAATACTTTACGCTGCAGTTCTCCTTCTTATATCATGTGATGTG
>JAZBOU010000090.1:0-14664 GCA_036351275.1 Bacteroidales bacterium | reverse complement strand
CGTTTGTGTTGACTGGCCCGAGTATGAGCTCACCGGTGGATTGCCTGAAGGTGGCACTTATGGAGGTGACTACGTGTCGGATGGAATGTTCCATCCCGCAGAGGCCGGCTTAGGCGACCATATTATAACTTACGCCTATACGAATGCTGCCGGCTGTGAAAGCATAGTTGAACAAACGATCACAGTTGAAAGCTGTGTAGGCATCACTGAAGTTTCGGAAGATGGCATACAAATATTCCCAAATCCTGCCAGGGATATGGTTAAACTTACCTCTGCTGCCGAATTAATCAGTATAAAGGTATTTAACAATTTAGGACAAGCAGTTATTGAGAAGACCGTTAATGGAAATTCCTACCAGTTGAATACTTCCGACCTGGAATCAGGCTTGTATTTTATAAGGCTAGAAACGGAAAATAATTCCATTATAAAACAACTGATAATAGAATAATTTAATACAACCCGTAAAAAGCTGTTCCTGCCGGAGCAGCTTTTTTTTTGTGGCTATGATTTTACCTTTGAAGCCTGCCTAATTACTGATATACAATACAGGGTTGTCTACCTTGCGCTTCACTTCTCCAATGATACATGATTCCGGATAAACTGAAGCTTTTAATTTCTGAAGTACCTCAACTGAATTTTCTCGTTTAACACACATCAGGATCCCGCCGGATGTCTGGGCGTCAAGCAAGAGCATTTTGGTGTTATAATCAACACCATTATCAAAATGGCAGGACTTTTCAGTATAGTCGAGGTTTCTGAAAGCAGCCCCCGGGATGCATCCCATTTCGATGAATTCCATTACCCGGGGGAGAATATTTATGGCAGATGCATCAACGCTGACGGAGACACCGCTGGCTGTCGCTAACTTCAGGATATGACCCAGCAGGCCGAATCCTGTGATATCAGTGGCGCATTTCACCCCGAATTCATTCATGATCACTGAAGCTTCCCTGTTGAGCAGTTTCATGTTGCTGATGGCTGCCTGATATGTTTCTTCATCACACAGGTCAACACGCCTGGCAGCAATAACAACCCCTGTTCCCAGTGGTTTGGTCAGGATCAATACATCACCCGGTTCTGCTGCATCATTGGTGGTAAGCATGTCGGGATGCACCCAACCTGTAACCGCAAGTCCGTACTTTGGTACTGGATCGGCTATGGTGTGCCCTCCGGCAATGACACCTCCGCTTTCCAGCACTTTGTCCTGGCCTCCCCTTAATATATCCTTCAGGATGTCTAATGGCAAATCAGCAGGGAACATCATCAGGTTGAGGGCTGTCAATACCTGGCCTCCCATGGCATATACATCACTCAGTGCGTTGGCTGCTGCAATCTGCCCGAAATCATACGCATCGGAACACACCGGAGGGAAAAAATCCGTCGTTTGTATCAGGGCATAATCATCCCTGATCATATACACCCCGGCATCATCGTGCGTTTCAATATCAACTACAAGCTTTTCATCCTCCATTGGAGGGAGGTCTTTCAAAACCTTATTGAGTTCAATTGCAGATAGTTTCGCTGAACAACCTCCTTGTTCAACTGTACTTAGAAGGTCAAATTTCATGATCTTGCGAGTGCCCTGTGTTATAAGTTTATGACTTTTCCTGCCTTTGTAATGCTTTCCAGGATGGTATATGCATTAGATATTTCCCCGATGGCGATCTCATCCATCTTGTTATAATAGTTAACGCATGTTCCACACAATAATATCTCGATGCCCAGCTTCTCCAGTGACATCAGCGCATCAAGGTATGGAGAATCTTTCAGGCAGAGATGGATACCGGAATTCAGGAATATGATCCTGGTGGGATGTTCTTCCATCTCCCACATCGTCTCCAGAAAGCTGCCGGCAAGGATCTTACCCAGTGCGTCATCACCTTCCCCTATGCGGTCTTTGGCAAAAACAAAGACATAGCCTTTTTCATTTTTGCTATCCGCTTTACAATAAGCTGCCGCATCAATCTCTTCATCAAATTCAGCAGCATTGTTGACCAGGATCTCGAATACCTCACCTTCCTGCCTTAGTTCTGCAACCAGGCCGTTATCACCCAGATACTTTAAAACATTGTTTTTGGAATTTGGATTATCGAGAATTATCCTGAGTGCTTCATCACTGTTCAGTTCTTTTAAAGCCTTTTTTGTTTCTATTAATGGTCGCGGACATTGCAATCCTTTAACATCGATTACTTTCATACTACTTGTTTATTAATGACTTGCCTTTTTCTGTTATGTGTATGTAATAAGTTTCTTTTGTAACGATCCCCTCCTGCAAAAATATTCCGAGCAGCACCTGGACTACTTTCTTGGTACCGTTAATGAGTTCACGGAATTCCTTTTCATTGATCCCCATTTCCTTTTTGACCAGCTCGGCAAGTAACATTTTCCTTGCCCGGTCAACAATATCTGCGTGTATGAAATCATTCTCAAAAAAGTATACCTTACCTTCATTCGCCAGGAATACCAGCATTGTTTTAAGCTGCTCCTTTGTTATTTTTCTTTCCAATGCGGATTTTTCAAGCTCGGCCATCAGTGGCTTTTCCATTCCAGCATTTCTGAGCTCTTCATCTACCCAGTCGATTTGATCTTTTGTTTTGGCATCCATCCTGGCCCTGTGTCCGGCAAGTGCCCAGGTTTCATTAACAGGGATAATTTTGCCTTCGGTTTGCATCTTTTTTAACAGGGCAGCTGTGTAAAGTAGTCCCAGCTGCTTGCCTGCAAAGCCCAGTTTCCCGCTTAATTCTTTATCGTTGAGGCCATGCGCAAAAAAAGGATGCTTCTCGTGCCAGGCCCCGATCTCTTCAAATACTTTTTCCTGAAAGTTCTGTTCTGTGTTATGATCTATTAGAATATGTTTTCCCGCAATACTATAATGTACGATGTCCGTCCTGTCGCTTTCCAGGATCTCCGTCATGATCTCGTTACCTTGCACTTCAAGTATAGGGGCAATTTTTTCGAGTAAGACAGGAAGACGCTCTTTCTTCAATTCACTTGCTACAAGTTCATACAGGCTTTCAGCGTGAAGTACTGCATTGGCAAGTGTCTTCATATTTTCGATAAGCCGGTCTGTTCGTTTTTTATGATGCAGGGGCTTGGTGTCAAGAATGGTTCCGCCACCGATGCTAAGATCGCTGGATGTGTTTCTTAAAATGAAATTGTCTTTATTGATGAGCACTGCCGGTGTATCCAGATGAATTTGGGCTATGGCCGTCTCACCACGGGTGAGCATATCTTTATCGATGAGGTGTATTCTTGCCATGCACTCGAAGGTGCCGGAATAGAAAATAGCATTTGACCAGATGCCAAGGCGAATGTCATTATCGAACATAGTGATGGAAGCATCGATCATGCTTGTTTCCACAAGCGGTTTATCTGAGAGTATCATACCTCTTTTAAAGTCCTCCGCTTTTATCCCGGCAATATTTATAGCAGCGCGGTCGCCGGCAATAACCTTATCTACAGGTTTCCCATGCTTTTCAATCCCCCGTATCTTTACCTTTTTTGATCTTCCGGGCAACAGATAAACCTCCTTGCCCACTTCAACTTCGCCGTTAATCACTGTCCCCGTGGCAACAAAGCCGATACCCTTAACATTGAACATCCTGTCGATGTATAGCCGGAAGTTCCCGGTTTTAACTTTCACTTCAACTGATGCAACAAGCTTTTGCACCTCACTTTTAAGCATGTCAATCCCATCCCCTGTTCTGGATGAAACACCAATAACTGCAGCATCATCGATAGCACTTCCTTCGAGGAATTCCATTACTTCGAGCTTTGCCAGTTCAAGCATTTCATCATCTACCAGGTCTGTTTTTGTCAGTGCAACAACACCTTTTTTCACGCCGAGCATCTCTACAATGCGCATGTGTTCACGGGTCTGTGGCATGATACCGCTGTCTGCTGCAATGACAAGCAATACGATATCAATCCCATGAGCACCTGCCACCATGGTCTTAATAAAATCTTTATGCCCTGGCACATCAACAATACCAATTGATTCTCCATCCGGTAGATCAAGGTGCGAGAATCCCAGGTTGATGGTGATGCCCCTTTCTTTTTCTTCCTTATGGGTATCGCAGTCTATACCGGTAAGGGCTTTAATAAGGGCTGTCTTGCCATGGTCAACGTGTCCGGCCGTACCGATAATCAGATGTTTCATAAGCGATTTATTTCATTGACGACCATAGATATAGCCTTTGCCATCGCCGGTATTTCTTCATCCCTGACCGTAAGCACATCAAAATCGATATACCCTTTTTTAAGTATGCCTGTCACCGGGAGCGAATGAACCATCAGTTTATAATATACTTGTTCAGCAAAGCGCGATCTCTCTTTGTTGGTACTGTATTCGGAAAGCAGGCGTACCGCATAACTATCGATATCTTCCATCGGTAGTGCTCCCCCCCCGCAATACCCTTGGCTTGCGATCACTTTTGATTTGACGTTGTCTCTTTCTAATGCTTTTTGAAGTAAAGATGCTCTTTTTTTAAGATGTTCCACATCTGTTGAAAGCATCTTAAAGACCTCATTTTTTTGCAGCAGGGATTCATCGTTCAGATAATAGCGAAGGGCAGATTCAAGCAGTGTAAGTGTAGTTTTGCCTACTCTTAGAGCTCGCAGGATGGGCGCTTTCTTTAAGCCCGCGATCAGCTCCTTTTTCCCCGCGATAATGCCCGCCTGGGAAGCGCCCAGCAGTTTGTCGCCGCTAAATGTTACCAGATCTACTCCCGAATCAAGCGTTTGTTTAACATCCGGTTCATTTTTCAGCACCTGCACAGCAGTTTTGCGCAAGAGTCCGGATCCCATATCATACACTACCGGTATATGGTGCTTTTTACCTGTTTCAACAAGTTCCTGAAGAGATGCCTCCTGGGTGAATCCTTTTATGACATAATTGGATCGGTGGGCTTTGAACAAAAGCGCTGTATCGCCGGAGATCGCATCTTCATAATCTTGAACACGGGTCTTATTCGTGGTCCCCACCTCTACCATCCTGCAATCGGATGCAGCCATGATATCAGGCAGACGAAACGATCCCCCGATCTCAATGAGTTCTCCCCGTGAAACGATCACTTCTTTGTCTTTTGCTAAAGATCTCAATATCATCATCACGGCGGCGGCATTATTGTTCACGACAAGAATATCTTCAGCCCCGGTAAGGAATTTCAGCAGCTCGGTAACATGAAAATACCGTGTAAGCCTTTTCCCCGTGGTGAGATCAAACTCGAGATTATTATATCCTTTTAACACTTCTGCCGTTTCATCAATAATATCATTGCTGAAAGGTGCCCTGCCCAGGTTCGTATGCACAACGATACCGGTTGCATTAATAACTTTTCGAAGGCTGCGTGAAGTAAATTTGCTGACTTCAGATGAGATCAGGTCTATAATAATTTCCCGGGAGGGAATACTGCCATGCTTCAGCGCATCATCCCTTAGTGACCGCAATACATTCCTGGTGCAGTACTTAATGATGATATCATTATGCTGCTCAATGAGCTTTTCAATTTCCGGCGCGACAAGCAGGGTGTCAACACCGGGAAGTTGTTTCAATACCTCAGATTTCGATTCCATCCCATAATGATGTTATTAAAAGCAGAGAGGGCAGGAATCGAACCTGCCACAGCCAGTTTTATCCGTCTGCTACTGGTTTTGAAGACCAGGTGAGACACCAGTCCCGTCCTCTCTAGAAAACGATATACGCATCTAATAAACTGCCTATAATAATACAAATATATGCAAATAAATCCGACGGCAACTATATTGTAATGGAAGCCTGCTGCCTGATGCCCGACGCTTACTCTTCTTCAAAGTCCTTATCGGTCACAATGAGCCTGTAGGTTTGTTCAAAATGATCGGGGCGGCGTTTTGTTTGCTCGAAAAACCTGTACCAGTTCCTGTTTTCGGTCCAGTTGGTTTTATATTCCGAGCTGTCGGTGTTAATAATATATATGTAAGAAAACACCTCCCAGGCCATTTGTGGCTCGGAATTGCCCCAGTCTTCGGATGTGATCGTGAGAACACGCCATTCTCCTGGTTCAAAAACTTCGTATATGGTATCGGAAGTTGCCACAAGCGCTGCAGTAACCTCAATAGTGGAGGATGAAGCATTCTCCAGGCTCCACTCACGGTTCACGCTGCCTTTACACGATGCCAGTAATACTACCAACGGTATTATCAAGCCCTTGATTATCATTGATCTGGTCATGCTGCAAAAATACGTTAAAGTGTTGAGTTTGGGATGTTGGATGTTGGATTATTTTCGAACACCTAGTTCAACCAGTTCAACTAATTCAGCCAGTTTAACTAATTCAACTAACAAACAGATTAAAATATTGTGAAAAAGTTGCCCGATGCCTCAGCCCCGAATCCCGAAGCCTGCTTTTAATAATCCAGATTATACTGGCTGTATAGTTCCATGGAATTTAGTTCGAGGGCTACCAGGTTACCAAAGCCTTCCCGGCCTGCCATATACACCCCGTTATCGAGGTCGATGTGACCAAAATCACCAGGACGGTCACGAAGCATGAAGATGTCCTCCAGCGAAATAGGCACATGGCCATGAACGAGGATACGTCCCCCGATCTTTTCGGGCTGTGGATCAAAATCACGCAGCCAGAGCATGCTTTGTTCATCGGTCATAGGTTCGGATAGACTAAAATCCAGTCCTGCATGCACGAGCAGGTATGCCGGGAGTTCGATGAATACGGGCAGGTTGTCCATCCACTCCACGTACTTCCGGGGCATGTCGTTCAGGTCTTGCACGCCAAAGCTTTCCATGGTTTCTTTGCCCCCGTATTGGCGCCATGCTATCTTGCTGAGATTACGTTTGCGAAAACCGAGGAAGTTCTTTCCCCGGTTCTGTTCTTCCAGGAAGGCTTTTACGCAGCTTTCTTCATGGTTTCCCATGATCGGATGCACCCTGAAACCCTGTTCCTGCAGATCCATGATAAAATCAAGTACCCCCTTCGAATCCGGCCCGCGGTCGATATAATCACCCAGGAAGTAAAGATCATCATCCCTGGAAGGAATAATATAATACTCGAACAGGGCGCGCAGTGTTTTGCTGCAGCCGTGAATATCGGGTATGATCCAAATCTTATTCATTTTCAATCCGTTACGGGGGCGGGGTGCGCAGCAGGAGGATTAAATATCTAAACCGCGTTCCGCGAACCGCGAAACGATTATTTCTTTGCCTGATTTGCTACTGCATCCATCAGCTTCTTGATCTCTTCAGGATCGCCAATGAAGTAATCTTTCACAAAATTCATGTCCTCGTCGAACTCGAAAATATAGGGGATCCCGGTGGGGATGTTGAACTTCAGAATGTCTTCCTCGCTTATATCTTTAAGGTATTTCACCACGGCACGGAGGCTGTTTCCGTGTGCGGCTATCAACACCTCACCCTTTTCTTTGAGGCATGGCTTGATCTCCTCGTTCCAGTAAGGGACCATGCGTTCGATCACCTCTTTCAGGGATTCAGTGCGGGGTATGTCCTTATCGTCGAGGTCGGCATAGCGGGGATCATACTTGGCATTCAGCGGATTGTCTTCCTCAATGGGGGGAGGTGGCACGTCGAAACTGCGTCGCCACAACAGGACCTGCTCATCGCCGTATTTCTCTGCTGTTTCAGCTTTGTTCAGTCCCTGCAACATGCCATAATGCTTTTCGTTGAGGCGCCAGCTGCGGTGCACGGGTATCCACATCAGGTCCATTTGCTCCAGGGCAAGCCATAAAGTTTTAATAGCCCTGCTGAGGTATGAAGTAAATGCCACCTTTGGACTGAGCCCGTTTTCTTTCAGGGTTATACCGGCCTTTTTTGCCTCTTCCACTCCCTGTTCGGAAAGCCCTACATCTTTCCATCCCGTAAAGCGATTTTGCTTGTTCCATTCGCTCTGTCCGTGGCGTAACAATATCAGCTTATACATATTTGTTAGTTTTCTGCAAAATTACTAAAGTTCTGCCACTATTATTCTTAAAGTTTTGAGTTTTGGATGTTGAGTGTTGAGTTATTTAAGAAATAGAAGTTTCCCTGTTATATCTATATCACTTGAAAAATGTATGCCTCAAAACTCTTTATACTGTAATTTCCAACTCGTCACTAACTCAAAACTCAACCCTCAACCCTCAACCCCAAAGCTTAATTATGAAGTACGAATTTTACTATCTTTACCCCCTATCAAAACAAACATTCCGAATGAATAATTTCGCAAAGTTAAATAACATCATCGGCTGGGTCATCTTCCTGCTGGCATCGATCGTATACATCATCACATCTGAGCCAACGGCCAGTTTTTGGGACTGTGGCGAATATATTGCCACGGCATATAAATTGCAGGTTGGTCATCCGCCCGGTGCCCCCCTCTTCCAGATGCTTGGGCGATTCTTTTCCCTTTTCGCCTTCGGCGACACCTCCCAGGTGGCGCGCATGGTGAACACCATGTCGGCGCTGAGTTCCTCATTCACCATTCTCTTCCTGTACTGGAGTATCGTGATGCTGGCCCGCAAATTCTATGAAAAAGCAGGTGAGATGAATCGTGGCCAGATGTTTGCCGTTCTGGGTGCCGGCATCATCGGCTCACTGGCTTATACTTTTTCTGATTCATTCTGGTTCAGCGCCGTTGAAGGCGAAGTTTATGCAATGTCATCATTTTTTACTGCCATTGTGTTCTGGGCCATACTGAAGTGGGAACGTGTTTCAGAGCAGCCCCGCTCCGATCGCTGGCTTATCCTCATCGCCTACCTCATGGGGCTCTCCATCGGTGTACACCTCCTGAACCTCCTGGCAATTCCGGCCATCACCCTCGTGTACTATTATAAACGTTTCAAGCCCTCGCGCAAAGGAGCGCTCATTGCCTTTGGTATAAGTATCGTGATCCTCTCTGCTATTATGTATGGCATTATCCCGGAAGTGGTTAACCTTTTCGCAACCACCGAGCTCATCTTCGTGAACAGCATGGGGCTGCCTTTTCACACCGGGACGGTATTCTTCGCCCTGGTACTCATTGGTTTGCTTGCTTCAGGTATCATCTATAACCGCCGTAAAATTAAATCCATTCTGTTAATGGTATACATTTTAGGTGGTATCATGGCACTGCTCATTTTGCTTGAATCTTCATCTGCCGGATCATTCATTCTGCGGCTGATCATAATTACCGCCGTCGCTGCTCTTTTCTGGTATACCAGGAAACGCGGGGCAATGCAAAACACCATACTGCTGTCGATCGTGTTCATCCTGATCGGATATTCGAGTTTCCTTATGCTCATTATCCGCTCCAACGCTGCCACACCCATCAATGAGAACAGCCCCAAGGATGCGATCAGCCTGCTATCCTACCTCAACCGTGAACAGTATGGCACCTGGCCCAAGGTTTACGGACAATATTACAATGCTCCGGTCATTGACCGTAAAGACGGGAAACCTTTATACCGGCGTGACAATGCCAGCGGAAAATATATCATTATTGACGCAAAGAAAGGATCGGAACCCGTATACGACCCGAAATACATGACCATCTTCCCCCGCATGTGGAACAACCAGGAAGACCGGTACATCAGTGACTATAAGAGCTGGGCAGGGATCACTGATGACCCCGAGAACCAGAAGATACCAACATTCGGTCAAAATCTCAGGTACTTTTTCCGTTACCAGATCGGGCATATGTACTGGCGCTATTTCATGTGGAATTTTGCAGGCAGGCAGAACGACCTGCAGGGGAAATACGGCGACCTGATCTATGGTAACTGGATCAGCGGTATTACATTCCTGGATGAGATGCGTCTTGGGCCTCAAACCGATCTTCCAGGTGATTTTGATAACAAGGCCCGAAATAAATTCTATTTCCTGCCACTTATACTGGGGATAGTCGGACTGGTTTTTCACTTCCGGCGCAGATCGTATGATGCATGGGTGGTGACCCTGCTGTTTATTATGACTGGACTGGCCATTGTCATCTACCTCAACCAGCACTCACCCCAGCCCAGGGAGCGGGATTATGCGTATGCAGCATCCTTCTATGCCTTTGCCATATGGATCGGGCTCGGAGTGCTTGCCCTGTATGAACTGCTTAAGCGCTATCTTGAGGGCAGGCAGGCTGCTATACTATCTACTGCCGTATGCCTGGTTGTTCCTGTCATCATGGTTGCACAGGGATGGGATGACCATGATCGCTCCGGCAGGTATACCACCCTTGAGATCGCCAAAAACTATCTCAACTCCTGCGAACCCAATGCAGTGCTGTTCACCAATGGCGACAACGATACATTCCCCCTGTGGTATGCACAGGAGGTGGAGGGCATCCGCACTGATGTGAGGGTTTGTAACCTGAGCCTGCTCAACGGGGATTGGTATGTTGAGCAAATGGTGCGCAAGGCTTATGACTCGGAACCTATGAAGCTATCCTTGAAACCCGAACAATACCGCGACGGAACCAGGGATGTGGTTTACCTGATAGAAAATGAAAATATCACCGACTACGTCGATGTTAAGACGCTTTACGACATCATACAGCAGGATGAGAGCCGCCTGCAATTCACACGCGAAGGCATAACGATCGACTACTTTCCGACGAAGAAGTTCAAACTTTCGGCCGATTCCGCTACTGCTGTCAGGACCGGAACGGTAAAACCCGAGCTTGGAAGCGAAGTAGTCCCCCTGAAATGGAAGATCAACCGCTGGGGAATACAGCGCAACAACGTGATCATGCTTGATTTCCTGGCCCAGAATAAATGGGAACGTCCTGTTTACTACGCCAGCACCACTGGTAACGATGCCTATATCGGCCTGACCAATTACTTTCAGCTTGAAGGAATGGCTTACAGGCTGATCCCTGTAAAGACCCCTTCCAAAGGGCAGGATCTAGGTCGAATCGACACTGACATCCTTTTCGACAGGCTTGTAAATACCTTCGGTTCCGGGATGGAGAACCCTGATTTGTATTATTCCGAAGACAACCTGCGCATGTCGATGAGCCTCAGGAACATTTATGGCAGGCTTGCCCAGGAACTGATTAAAGAAGGCAAGAAAGACTCGGCCGTGATCGTCTGTGACAGGATCATGGAGCTCATCCCTGAAGAAAGCATGCCATTCAATTATTTTACCCTTGATATCGGCGACGCTTACCTTAAGGCAGGTGAAGTTGATAAGGGGCTGGAAATACTGGAAGGAATGTATACCTTAACCGAGGAGAACCTCGATTATTTCTTTCGATTTAAAGGAAACAAGGCCCTGATGGTTGATGATATGCGGAAGCATTACATGTCACTCGCACATGAGATCAAGGAAGTGGCCCGGCGCAACGGACAATCGGAACTGGAAGATAAAGTAGAAGCCCTTTTCAATCAGTACTACGAATTGTATGTACAGGAAAGGGGCTATATGTAATCATCTTGTTGTACAACACACCATATTGGCTCAGACTGCTGGGCGGCAGGGGACTGACATGGCAAATGCCGGGGAATAATAAAGCCCTCTACCTTACTTTCGATGACGGGCCTCACCCGGATACAAGCCCGGTCATACTCGACATCCTGGGAACACATGATGCCAATGCCACATTTTTTTGTGTCGGGGAGAACGTTAACAGCTACCCTGATACATACGAGAAGATATTGAACACAGGGAATGCTGTGGGGAACCATGCCTATAATCATCTTAAAGGGTGGGAAACCGAGACCGCAGCTTATATTGAAAACGCACGAAAATGCAGGGAAGTGGTAGACAGCAGACTTTTTCGCCCACCGTATGGTAAGATCAAACGAACTCAGCAACGGATACTGCGCAAAGAATATGATATTATCATGTGGACAGTGTTAAGCCGTGATTACGACCCGAAAGTCGACACGGAAACCTGCCTTGAAAAAACATGGAAATATACCAAGCCGGGTGCGATCGTTCTTTTTCACGATAGCCTGAAGACGATAGATAAACTTAAGGTCGTTTTACCTGCATATCTATCAATGGCAAGGGAAGCCGGCTACACCTTTAAAGTTTTGGGGCCCTCGTCTTCGCTCGGGACAGGTTGTTGAGGGTTAAGTGTTGGGTTACTTCAGATATCAGATATCAAAAATCAGAATTCAGAATTCCTAAGACCCCGTCCCCCGTACCGCGAACCATAAATAATTATCTTTGCTATATGATCCGGCATATACTTCATCTGCTTCTGGGGATTTTTGCGATCTGGGCACTGGCCGACTGCGCAAGCATGCGTGCCCCTACAGGCGGACCTAAGGATATCTACCCACCGGTAGTGATCGAATCTGAACCACCAAATTATACCACTAACTTTGACGCTGATAAGATCGTTCTGAGATTTGATGAGTTCGTAGCCGTGTCGGATGTTACACAGGAAGTGTTCATATCCCCGCCTTTTCAGCGTACGCCGGATATGAAGACCAGGGGCAAATCGGTTATCATCAATATTGATGAGGAATTACTCGACAGCACAACATATTCGATCTTCTTTGGCAATTCGATCAAAGACATCACTGAAAACAACCCGATCGAGAATTACAATTTTGTTTTTTCTACCGGTGACCGGATCGATTCCCTTTCCGTGATCGGGGAAGTGATCGATGCTTTCAACCTGAAACCAAGGGAAGATGTACTGGTGATGTTATATGAAGACCGGAACGACACCATTATCTTCGACAGCCTTCCGTACCTCGTTAAGCCATCATACCTGACACGCACAAACGCTTCCGGCTTCTTTGTGATCAACAACCTGCGAATGGGGAAATATATGATGTTTGCCCTGAATGATATCAACCTGAGTGCAACATATGACGGGGGAGAGGAAGAGATTGGCTTTCTCGACAGCCTCATCAGCCCGGAATACCTGGTTTCAGAAACGCTCGATTCCGCCCTGGTAGATTCGCTGGGAGCTGAACTTGACAGCCTTTACATGCAGATACCCGACAGCGTTTTGTTCGCGGATACACTGGCCGCCGACGGCACTGACGACAGTATGTTCAGCCTGTATCTGTTCAAAGAAACCCCGGATACCGTCCAGAAATTGCTTGAAGCAAGCAAACCCAGGAGGCAGGTTTTAAAGTTTATATTCCGCTATCCGGCAGATGATGTCAATATAACACCACTTACACCCGTACCCAATGAGTGGATGCTTGAAGAATGGAGCAAAACCAGGGATACCTTGCGATATTATATCCTGAGTGCAGCGCTTGACACCATCAGCCTGAGAATATGGCAGGATACCAGTGTTTATGATACGGTATCATGGTCGCTGGTGGAAGACGAAATACCGCAACGAAAAAAAGACGAAGAGGAGGGTCAGGTGCTGGGCTTTATCAGCAATATCTCAAATCCGTTTGCTTTCTATGACACGCTCGTTATTCGCACAGCATACCCTATCAGCAGTGTCGATTTTAATCGTTTCCTGCTTACTGAGGGAGATGATACGGTTAAGTCAGACTATGAAATATTTGATCCGGCAGGAAGAATGATAAGGATGAATTATGCCCTTAAACAACAAACAGGATACAGGCTTTTCTTCCCAGACTCTGTGCTGACAGACATCATTGGTCGCAGCAATGATACTACGGAATTCAGCTTCAATACCAACAGCGAAGAGGATTTCGGGCTCTACGTGCTTCATGCGGTCAATAGCAGCCCTTATGAACGCCTTGTGGTGCAGTTAATGACAGAAAGTGAGGTTATTCTGAAAGAAAACAGGGTGACCTCGGAAGAAAGCATACGGTGGGAAAGCCTCGTACCGGGAAAATACATCATCAAGGCTTTTGCCGACTTAAACCATAACGGGAAATGGGACACAGGCGATTTTCTTAAAAAAAGGCAACCCGAACCCGTGGTTTATTTCTCAGAAGTGATCGAGATCAGGGCGGGATGGAGCTTTGAGGGCGATTGGCACATTGAATTTAAATAACTATAATAAAAGAATTTACATATTTATTTGCCTACTATGTTAATTTATTATAGTTTTGCTTAAAATTAATCTAAAATGGAAAAAGTAGTGCTGGAAGTTAATAAGTTAGAGATGGCAGCCAGTAAGCTTAGAGCTATTGCCCATCCAATGAGAATTGCGATCATTGAATTGCTGAACGACAAACCGAAAATGAGCGTGACTGAAATATACAGGAAGTTGAACATTGAGCAAGCTTCTGCTTCGCATCACCTCAATATCCTTAAGAATAAAGGCGTACTCCTGTCAAAAAGAGACGGCAAAAAGATCTTTTATTCGCTGAAAAGCAAATCGCTTAAAGAAATTGTTGATTGCATCAACCGGTGTAACGCAGAATAAAAAATCAACAAAATCTTAATCACGACCATCAAGTAATTGGTGGTCTTTTTTGTTTTCAGGCGTCGGAATTCGGGCGTCAGGCGTCAGGCATCAGACATCAGGCGTCGGGCGTCGGGTGTCAGGCGGTGGGATTTAGGCCAACTTGGTTTTTCTGTATTGAATTAGTTTGTAGAGCATTCTTCCTATAATATCCAATTTTTCAAAAATATCTTCATAGTCTTCTCTACTGATATACTCAACCCTGGAAGCCAGCAATAATTGAGTCTTAAGCTCTGCTATTGAGCCCTTTGCAATATAAAAATATCGTATTCCCATTTTATCGAATCCAGATTCTAAGCCTTCCGCAATATTGGATGGTATGCTTAGTGCAGCTCTTCTAATCTGATCT
>JAZBOU010000089.1:0-2068 GCA_036351275.1 Bacteroidales bacterium | reverse complement strand
GTATTGGAGAATTTTGAATGAAGATTTGAACATGAACTTTGTGAATCCATCATCCAAAATCCATCATCCAAAATCTCTATCGTTTGACTATTCCCATGCAATTCACTATCTTTAGAGTGCATATCGGGAATCTCCAAATCTTATGCTTTTTCAATGGCTTAACTTTTAAATAGCACAGCCATGAAAAAATCAATTCTGATCATCGCAATGGTTTTACTATTCATCCCATTCGAAATCGTTGCACAATTACATTTGGGAAATCTATTCGCAATGTCCGACACAAATAATGGGGATTGGACAGCACAACATGTCGTTTTATACAACACTCCGGAGGCCGATATGATGGTCAGGGCAGGTGATATTGACAATGTCAGCTTTGGGTGGCCAACAGGATTCGATCCTTTTTCAGGACAAAGCACGCCCTCGCACGGATATCCCTGGACACCGGATACTACAGATGTTATGGGCACCGACCGGATCATGGTGATCACCAGTTATGTCGGCACACCTCCCTGTGGAAAGGATGGGTATACCTCCTATACCTCCAGGCCTGAAAATTCGACCCGTCCGATCAGGCTTACCTATTCCCTGTCAGGAATGGAGGTCACATCAGCAGCACTCCAGATCTTTGTCGACGATTTCCAGGCACCTGTATGGTGTGCAGACTATTTTGTGACCATGAACGGCCAGGATATGCCGAGTTTAGCCTTAACCATTAACAACCTTGTTCAGACAGGCCCCATCGGGAAAATGGTAACCTATGTCTTTCCGCCAAACCAGCTGCAATTACTGATGAATGATTCCCTCAGCATTTTTTTCGATGATACCACTTCCGGTGCAGGAGATGGTTATGCTATAGATTTCGTAAAACTGCTGCTTAACCTCAAAGGCTTTGCATATACAGGAACCATTAATGGAACCATCCTTGATTTTAATTCCGGTTTGCCGATAGAAAATGCCAGGGTTGTAGTACAGGGCTTTAACGAAGTTCTGACGGATGCAGATGGTAATTATGAAATGACTGAAGTCACTGCGGGCATTCATTATTTACAGGCAACAAAATTCGGATATGATACTGCATCAACCATTGTAGACCTGGTTGCTGGACAAACCGTTCAAAGGGATTTCACGATAAAAGAAGTGCTGGATGCCGAATTCTCTGCCAGCCAGTTATCGGGAAGCCCACCACTGACCGTACAATTCACAGACCTCAGCACCCAGAGCCCTAACAGCTGGCATTGGGATTTTGGAGACGGAGATACATCGGTGCTGCAGAATCCTGAACACACTTATGCCATGGATGGCTTTTATACTGTAAAACTCACCGCAAGTAACGGTATCGAAACCAATACTGAGATAAAAACGGATTACATCCAGGTTGGACCATTTGGTATAGAAGAAGCAACAGACAAAATAGATATCCGGGTCTTTCCAAATCCTTGCCGGGATGATCTCCGGATCACTGTCGATGGATACACTATTGATGAAGTGATCATCTACACCCTTACAGGGCAGGAAAGCCTGAGAATGCGGTCAGATGGGAAAAGTATCGATGTTTCATCTCTACAACCCGGTGTATATATCGTTGAGGTGATCGCTGATGAGTTAAGGGTGAGAAGAAAATTAGTGGTGCATTAGCAAGTTGAGGTACCGGGTGGCGGGCAGGCTGATGATTAGTGATTCACCTTCGCAAAGCTTCGGTGAACTCGTTAGTAGCGATTGGTATTGGAGATTGGACAATTAGAATACTTCCTCATTCCATGTTCCCTGTTCGCTATTCATTATTCTTCTAGCCGTTATAACGGTATGCTATGCAATTGATATTCATCCCTGCGCCAACGGAGGCCAGCAGGATCAGGTCCCCTTTATTTAGTTCGTGATGACCCTCAATGGTCCCTTTCCTAACACTGTCGTATAAAGTTGGGACCGTGGCCACGGAGCTGTTTCCCAGCAGGTGGATGCTCATGGGCATGATGTTTTCGGGCAGTTCCCGTATCTTGTACAGGCGATAAAACCGTTTAATAACCTCAAAGTCGAGTTTTTCATTGGCCTGGTGGATAAAGATCTT
>JAZBOU010000088.1:0-18944 GCA_036351275.1 Bacteroidales bacterium | reverse complement strand
TCGATCAATGGCATTGAAATATTCTGCCGAGGCAAGGTTCACCAGTATGTGGCTTCCTTCTGTGTTTTCTAAATCAAGTAATGAACGATTTATTTTATCTTTCCAAAAAGGATATAAGCCCTTATACCTGCCCGGATTCAATTTGGTTACAAATTCCAGGCGATATGGTGATATCAGGTCCAGTGGCCGAAGTATTCCATATAAACCGCTAAGGATTCGCAGGCGGTCCTGGGCCCAGACCAGGTCCTCCTCAGAAAGGCCTGCAGCATCCAGGCCACGATAGGCATCCCCTTTGTATGCCAGCACAGCCTGCTTTGCCTCCGGGATACCATGCATAGGCTTCCAATTCTGGTAGTAGTCATACGTTTCGTAGGCAAGCTTCGGTGATATCTTCATCAGACTTCCCAGTTCCGTTACGGTCATCTTTTTCAGGATAGATGCGATAAGAGACGCCTCTTTTTCGAATTCCGGACGGGATGATAAATGTTCCGGTCCCGGGACCTTAAAATCAAGCGATTTGGCAGGAGATAATATAATGATCATGATTTCTTTCTTTTATACAATTACTTTATAAGCATCAGGCATTGGGCATCGGGCTTCGAGAGATGCTGGATGATGGATTGTGGATGTTGACTTAACTTCGATCCTCGTATTTCGATCCTCGTATTTCGATTTTCATCACCAATACGGCCTCATCGGGCTGTAAAAAGGATTGTAGGCCCCTCCACGCCATGGATTGTTCCCCTGGTAAAATTCTGCACCGATCTCAATAGTGGTATTGGAGGTAGGCATAAGTCGCAGGTTCATCATGAGCCCCTTGCCATCATATCCGGGCTTGAAAGCATTGTCCGGATTGCTGTGATCAATGGAAAACTCTTTGTATGCCGTTCCTGACAATATCACTTTCGGGCTGATAACATAATCACCACTTACATATAACATGCCCTGCGTGATGTTCCCTGTATATCGTGCATATCCGAAGGGCGAGTATACCAGTGTATTCCCATACTCAGTATTGGAAATGCTTAGACCACCCCTGATGGTGAAGCGTTTGCCTAGCCTGTGAAGGATCTCGGGTGATACCATGGTGGAAAAGGCATGCCCTCCATTAAAGTCTGTTGAAAAAGACGTCCCAAGCTGCACCCCCACATCGGTCTTTTTTTCGGGATCAAAGGCTACAGGTGCCTGCAGGCTTCCGAACCCACCGGGGGAATACATTGGATTCCGAACATGGTTCAGGCTGCCATCATAAAAAGGATCTTCCTGCGCCATGATAGGCACACTGCAGCATACCATTATTATATATAGGAGCCACTTAATCATAAAACAAAAATACAAATTAATTCTGGTTGCTGTTTATCCCGAAAAACCAGAAATCTTCGATTTCATCGTTCTTCGAGGATCCTCGAAAAAAGAGCAAATCAAAGATTTGCATTTTTTCGGGACTGTCAACCACAATAATTATGCCCTCTTATCCACCAGTCGGAAATATGTTTGCTTTTCCGTAATATCCATGTAAATGATATCAAGCAGGAGAAAGTTCAGCAGTATTTTCTCAGCCAGGAAACGGGGGATCCCGGCCAGCCGGCTGAATCCCGACAGTGTAATAAAGCTGTTTTCCTGTAAGTAATGCATAAGCATTTCTTCCTGTTCCCGGTACCTGATCTCAACGCCCTTTCCTTTCTTCTGCTGTTTCCATAGCATCATCAATACCTTGTTCCCCAGAAGGTTTTGATCGCCAACCCTGACAAAGACCTTGTAATTTCCATCCTTATCGGGTGCCCGGTGTGGTTTGTCAGGACTTTCGTCTACATGGACCTCCAGTACAAGTTTACCGTCGACATGCCATTCCCTGGTAGTAAATCTAACTTCAGGTTTACAATAAAGGGCGGCTGCAGCTTCTACCATATAATATTCTTCCTCCGAACGCACGCCGGCAATAGCCCCATTATCCTTCACGCCAACAAGGAGCCGGCCTCCGCCGGTATTGGCAAAGGCTACTAGGGAGCGGGCGATCTTCCTGGAATCAGATATTTCAAACTTGAAGTCAAGCTGTTGATGCTCCCCCTCGGCGATCAGGTCTTTGATGGATTTGCCCATTATGCAGGGGCGGGGTTTATTAGTTAAAAGTGATGTTTCCCTGTGCGGTGGCTTTCTCGCAGTACTGGCACCGAAGCTTTACGTTGACCTTATCAATAACTTTGAATTTTGTGATGACATTCTCATGATTGGTAATGCAATTCGGGTTTACGCACTTAACGAAAGTGTTTACCTCATCAGGGATAACGACATTTATTTTATTAATTACTTTGAAGTTCTTGATCTCGATCAATGTTGCTGTAGGGGCAACAATTGCGATTTTATTCACATCTTCAGGATCAAAATAGAGCCCGCTCACTTTAACGATCCCCTTTTTACCATATTTCTGGCTCTCCAGGTTGGTCCCGAAGAGGATCTGGTTGTCACAATCTTGTAGTTTCAGGATCTTGATAACCTGGAAAACACTCCTGGGAGGTATATGATCGATCACGGTGCCATTTTCAATGGCGCTGACCTTAAGTTCTTTTCTTTCTTCCATGTTTCAATTTTTTGATTAAACAACTCCGAGGATAGAAGCCAGTAAGGCCATCCTGACGTAAACACCATTGCGTGCCTGCTGGAAATAATAGGCCTGCGGACTGTTGTCGATCGCTTCGTCTATTTCATTTACCCGTGGCAATGGATGCAGTACTTTCATATTTTTCCTGGCATTTTCCAGCATGTGAAGGCGGAGGATATATGCGTCTTTTACCCGTTCATATTCGATCGGATCGGAGAAACGCTCCCGTTGTATCCTGGTCATATACAAAATGTCAACCTGGGGTATGACCTCATTGATTTCCGTATACTGGTGGTAAGCAAGGTTTTTTTCTTTAATGTGCCTTTTTACGTAGCTGGGAAGCTTCAGTTCGAGTGGTGAGACAAGATGGAAGGTGGTTTTGAACTGGCAAAGTGCTTCAACAAGCGAATGGACTGTTCTTCCGTATTTTAGGTCTCCTACAAAAGCGATGTTAAGGTCGTCCAGTTTGCCCTGGGTTTTCATGATGGAATACATATCCAGCAGTGTCTGGGTAGGGTGCTGATGTGCTCCATCACCTGCATTGATGATAGGGACAGGGGCTACCTCATCGGCATATTTGGCGCTTCCCTCACGCGGGTGCCGCATCACGATGATATCAGAGTAGTTGGAAACGGTAAGGATAGTATCCTTCAGCGATTCTCCCTTGGAAACGCTGGATGTACCTGCTTCACTGAACCCTACGATTTTGGCACTGAGCTGGGATGCAGCGCTTTCAAAACTCAGCCGTGTACGGGTAGAGGGTTCAAAGAACAGGGATGCAACCACATGTTTTTCCAGGAGTTTCTGCCTGGGATCCTTTTCAAATTTGGCAGCCAGTTCAAGGATCGCAAGCTGCTCTTCGATGGTATAGTCACCGATGGTTACAAGGCTTCGGTCTTTCAGTTTCATTGGCATGTTATTTTGGGGTATAAATTTACGCAAATTGAGCGCGTGGTTTTTCCTATGTTAAAAACTAATAAAAAAAACGGCCCCGATTGCTCAGGGCCGTTTGAAAATTATTTGAGATTGTGTTTTTTAACGAAATCATCGATGAGACCTTTGAGGTCAGGCTGTCCGATCTCCTGCAGGTCATAATATACCCTGGTGTTCGGTTTGTTGATCTTGATGATCCTGTTCAGATCGATCGGTGTTCCGATCACCACGGCATCACATTCAACATTGTTGATAGTGGTTTCAAGGTCTTTCAGCTGTTGTTCCCCATATCCCATGGCCGGCAGCAATGTGCCGATGTTGGGATAGATCCGGAATGTTTCACTGAGTTTACCTACAGTGTACGGGCGGGGGTCAACGAGTTCTGCGGCACCGAATTTTTGGGCTGCTACTACCCCGGCCCCGATTTTCATTTCACCATGGGTAAGGGTTGGACCGTCTTCCACGACAAGCACTTTCTTTCCTTTGATGATTGATGGGTCATCAACCTTGATGGGTGAAGCACCGTCAATAACCACTGCACCAGGATTTACCTTCGCAATATTGTTGCGTACTTCCTGTATGCCTTCCGGTGCAGCGCTGTCCATTTTGTTGATCACAACGGCATCAGCCAGGCGGAGGGTTACCTCGCCGGGATAATAGGTCAGTTCGTGGCCGGCACGGTGTGGATCGACAACGGTGATGTTCAGATCAGGTGTGTAGAACGGAAAATCGTTGTTTCCGCCATCCCAGATCACCACATCACAACCATCAGGATCCTGCTCAGCTGCACGAAGGATTGCTTCGTAGTCAACACCGGCATAGATCACGTTTCCGCGCACTACATGTGGCTCGTACTCCTCCATTTCTTCAATGGTGCATTTGTGCTTTGCAAGGTCATCTACTGTGGCAAAACGCTGAACCTTCTGCTCGACAAGATTTCCATAAGGCATGGGGTGGCGTACTGCAACAACTTTAAGGCCTTTTTCCATGAGCAGCTCGATCACCCTCCTGGAAGTCTGGCTCTTACCACATCCTGTACGAATTGCACCGACCGCGATCACCGGTTTTGTTGACTTGACCATGGTGTCGTTGGGTCCGAGCAATACAAAGTTTGCACCGGCTGCATTAACGATAGCGCTCATTGCCATAACCTTCTGGTATGTGACATCACTGTATGAGAATACGCAATCGTCAACCTTGAGTTCTTTAATTAATTTCGGGAGGTCTTCTTCTGCAAAAATCGGGATACCATCCGGGTAGAGTTCTCCGGCAAGTTCTGTCGGATATTTCCTACCATCGATATCGGGAATCTGCGCAGCAGTGAAAGCTACAACATTGTATGCTTCATTGCCGCGAAAATAGGTGTTGAAATTGTGAAAATCTCTTCCTGCAGCACCGATAATGATAACATTACGTTTCATATAGAATTCCTCTTTTTTTTTACGGTTAGATAAAACCGTGTTAATGAAAATTTTTGCAAAAGTATGATTTTAAGTTGATAAACTGGCTATGGAATAAGTTTTTTTTGAAAGGGTGGGTTGCCAACCTTATTAAGGTTGGCAACCCTGTTTTAGGTGTGACATTTTTTAAAAAATGGTATTAATAGATAAAACCCAATTGTTATGCCTTCAGATAAGATATTAACACCCTTAGTGTCCAACCAGTATTTCCATATTTTCAACAAAGGAAATGATGGTGTGGCTATTTTTTATTCAAATGAAAATTATATGTACTTTATGAAAAAGTATAAGTTATTGCTTGGCCCTTACCTTGATACATTTGCATATTGTTTATTGCCAAATCACTTTCATTTTCTGGTTCGGGTAAAAAGCTCTGATAGCAGCGATTTTCATCTGGAAGTCAGTCACCAGTTTAGAAGACTTTTTCAGGCATATGCATTATCTATCAATAAACAAGAGGGCAGGTCGGGAAGTTTGTTTAGAAAACATTTCAGAAGGATCAGAGTGGACAGCATGGATTATCTGAAACGTTTGGTATTCTATATACATTTTAACCCCCAAAAGCATCAAATACTGCAGAATTTTAGAGACTATCCGTACAGTTCATATCCTTCATATGCAAAGGGTGTTTTGGATAGTTTTTTAGAAATTGAAGAAACCTTGGCATGGTATAGTGACTTAGAGGACTTTATTAACTATCACGATGTTTTGCATGATGAAAAGGTCATCCAATACGCTACTATTGAAGACCAGTGAGGTTGGCAACCTTATTAAGGTTGGCAACCCATATGCTTTTTTCCATTAATTTTGCCTGCAGAACAAACCACCATGATAGATACCATAATCCAGGAATCAGCAGCGAAGGCCTTCAGAAAGGTGTATTCTGCAGAAGTTGAAAGCGGAGATATCATAATCCAGAAAACACGCAGGGATTTTGAGGGTGATTTTACCATCAATGTCTTTCCTTTTTTGAAACTGACCAGGGAAAAACCGGAGATCAGCGCAGAAAAGATCGGGGCATTCATGATCGAAAATGCTCCAGAACTTGAAAGATTCAACGTGATAAAAGGATTCCTTAATATCGTGGTCAAGCCTGAATACTGGAGCGGTTTTTTAAGCAAAAATTTTAAGGATCCGGATTATGGCATACGGACGGAACCCTCCGGTACATCTGTTGTAATAGAGTATTCTTCTCCAAATACCAATAAGCCGCTTCACCTGGGCCATATCAGGAATAATCTCATTGGCTGGTCTGTTGCAGAGATCCTCAAGGCCAACGGACATCAGGTGATCAAAGTGAACCTGATCAACGATCGCGGTATCCATATTTGCAAATCAATGCTGGCCTGGAAGAAATGGTTCGACGGGAAAACCCCGGAGAAGGAAGGCATAAAAGGAGACAAGCTGGTGGGCGATTGCTATGTTCGTTTCGACAGGGAATTGAAATCAGAGATCGCCGGCCTGGTTCAAAAAGGCCTTGACAGGGAAGAGGCGGAGAAAGAAGCCCCGCTGATGGCCGAAGCCCGGAAAATGCTTCAGGATTGGGAGAAAGAAGACCCGGATATCAGGGGTCTCTGGAAACAGATGAATAACTGGGTATACGACGGTTTTGACAAAACCTATGAGCGACTGGGGGTGGATTTTGATAATGTATATTACGAATCAGATACTTATCTGCTTGGGAAGGAGATCGTTGAGGAGGGACTTACCAGGGGTGTTTTATTCAAAAAGGATGATGGATCGATATGGGCCGACCTCAGCGACGAAGGCCTCGATGAAAAGCTGCTGCTCAGAGCCGATGGCACTTCTGTTTACATGACCCAGGACCTGGGAACGGCTCAATTGCGCCATGACGATTATAACCCCGACAAACTATTGTATGTAGTTGGCAATGAGCAGAATTATCATTTTGATGTACTGAAGATCGTGCTTAAAAAACTGGGCCGTGACTGGGCCGAGGGCATAACGCATGTTTCATACGGTATGGTAGAACTGCCCCATGGTAAGATGAAATCGAGGGAGGGCACGGTGGTGGATGCCGACGACCTGATGGAGGAGATGCACGCGACAGCGGCAGCAATGGCAAAAGAACTTGGTAAGGCAGATGATCTGTCTGACGAAGAGTCTTCCAGCCTATTCGAAATGATCAGTCTCGGGGCATTGAAATATTTCATTCTGAGGGTGGATCCTAAGAAAAATATGCTGTTCAACCCGGAAGAATCCATCGACTTCAACGGGAATACGGGACCTTTTATACAGTATACCCATGCGCGCATACGCTCCCTCCTGAAAAAAGCGACAGACAGGTCAATAAAGCCATTAAATGAGATTTTCACGGGTGAAATGCAGCCCAAAGAGATCGAAATACTCAAGATGCTCTACAGTTACACGTCTGTAGTTGCTGATGCAGGTACAACATTAAGCCCTGCCACCATTGCTTCTTACGCATACGATCTTGCAAAAGAGTATAACCAGTTCTACCAGGAGATCAGCATATTAAAAGAAGAAGATCTTGAGAAGGCAAGGTTCAGGCTGACGCTTTCGCTTTTTACAGCATCCGTCATCCGCTCAGCTATGTTCATGCTGGGGATAGAAGTTCCGGATAAAATGTAGCAGGATCATCGGATCAGCACCTTATAAACGCTGAACCCCCTTTCCGTTTCAATCTTGATGAAGTAGATCCCGCCGACAACTTCCCCCACATCCAGTTGCAGTGAATTACCCGGGACTTCCTGTTTAATAAGTATCCTGCCTTCCGTATTGAAGAGGGACAGGGTTTTTATTTCCGCTTCTGTCTCAACCATGATAAAATCTTTTGCAGGGTTTGGATAAATCCTGGCTTCGACCTGTTCATCTTCATCAATGCCGAAATAGTATTCAACAGAGGCCGGGTCAGAGAAAGCCGACTCGCCTTCATCGTAGACGGCAGTGACGTTGTAGACAAAAGTGCCCCATCCGGGGATCATGTCCGTTGTGTTGCTTGTAGTGATGAGGCTGGTGTTTACCGGTACATTGTCGCGGTATAAATTATAACCCAGCAGGTCTTTTGCGCCAATCTCGGCTTTGGTTCCGTTACTGTATAATACAATTGCCCTGATAAGGTATGCCTCAAAATAAGTTTCCCATGTGCTTGTGGCTTCATTCCAATCCCATGACCTGCCGTTGTTCAGGTTTGCATCATAGCCCAGGTATGTTGTCTCGTTTACTGAGCCGAAACCAACGACAAAGTCACCATTCATCATCAGGTTCTGACCCGAAACATCCACATCCAGCCACCCTTCAACAGCTGTGACTGTTTCTTCATACAGTATCGTATTACCGGGTTCCGAGCCCTCCCAGCCAAATACCCTTGCCTTAAAAGTATTGTCGCCAGCATCGATGGACGTCAGGTATTTCAGCGTAAGGATCTTGCAGGGGCCGGCGGGTGACATTTGTGTTGACATGGTAAAGCCGGGGTATTTATAAGCTGATGTTGCCTGGCCGTTATCATAGATCAGTTCCTCCTCACTTCCCCCGGGCCCGTTCCAGTTCAGCGAAACTTCGTTCGTACCGGAAATATATGCCGTAAGATCGGTGGGAATTTCAAGACCGGTATTGTTCACGGTGACCTGTATTGGCCCTTCCTGTGATGATTCACCTTCCTCATAAACGGCTGTAACACTGTAATTATATGTACCGTTCGGAACACTTTGATCGGTATATGTTGTATTGGTCCAGACACTGGAATTGATCTTGCTTCCATCCCTGTAGATATTGTATCCGAGCAGGGCTTTTATTGCATCCGGGTAAGATGCTGAAAGTGGCATTTTCTCATGGTGAACAAGTGGTTCCTGCCGGGAAGCGTAATGGTCGGGTTTGATCCATTCCGCTGCCCTGTTTTGTTTATCGCTGTATTGTACAAGGGCCTCATGGCTGCCGATATATTCGTAATCACCAAGCTGTGACAGTTCGGTGAACCCCGTGGTGTGATTGCCGAAATAAAGGCTGGCGTTAAAATAGCTGTCATCCACCCCAACGTAAGGGCCGTCAGCATTGTCATTGTATGTGGCGATCATGAATGTACTGCTGTTGATCTGAACAGAAGTATTGATGCTGACCCAGTCGTTGTTCAGCCCGGAAGTGGCGAAGGGGCCTCCCAATACGGTGTTTCCGTTTCCGGAAAGAACATAAACGGTCATAGGTTGATTCCAGTTCATGTAATCGCTGGAGAAGAACCTGATCCCGTTCAGGGTCGCAGGTGTACTTTGCAGGGTAAACAACTGTGCAAGGCCGGCTCCGCCATCGGTAGAGGAAAAAGAAGTTTCAAAGGTATTATCGTGGTAGTAGAGCCAGACCTCATTTCCTCCTGAAGGAGCAGCCCAGCTGAGGTTAACATCGTTTCCATTAACCGACGACTGCAGGTTGGTGGGAGGGTCGAGGGGGATGCCCGAGACTATGGCTTCCACCGGTCCGGCAGGATTGGATTCTCCTTCGTCGTAAAGGGCAGTGACCGTGTAAGAATAGGTGCCGGTTGCAAGCGCAAGGTCTTCGTAATAGGTATTTGTGACGGGGTTGGATGTTATCAAAGATCCGTCGCGGTATACTTTATAGCCGATGAGGCCTTTCAGGTATAAGTTTTGGTTTTCAACAGCTTCCACTTCGTGTTTGACGGACCTTTTCTCTTTTGTATACTGCTGGCCACCAAGCATCCTGGTTTCGGGTATTTTACCGCCCAGTTCTGCTACTTTTCCATCTGCATATCTTACCACCGCCCTTATAAGGTAGGCTTCCTCCCAGGTGGTCCATGGGCCTGAAGGTTCCTGGAAATCCCATGACCTGCCATTGTTGAGGTTTGCATCAAAGCCCAGGAATGCCATTGTGTCTACTGATCCAAATCCAACCACAAAGTCACCACTAACATTGATCCCTGAGGCACTTACATCCACCTCGATCCAATCATTGTCTGGTGCTGTTTGTGAGCTGCTGTAAAGCACCGTGGTTCCCGGCTGGCTTCCCGTCCAGTTGAAAACCTTGGCATTGAATGTGTTGGGGCCCTGGTTCGTCGTATAATATTTCAGTGTAAGCACCTGGCACGGTCCTGATGGGGACATATGTGTCGACATGGTATAGCCCGGGTACCTGTATGAAGCTGTGCTGACATTATTATCATAGATTAATTCTTCTTCAATGCCTCCACCCGGAGGATCCCAGCTCAGGAGTACGTCGCTTCCGGTTACATTCGCCGTAAGGTTCTGGGGCGGGTTCAGTCCGCCGCCCTCAACAGCATTGAATGCATTTACCCTCCCGTAGCCTACCTGCAGGTTCCATGTGTCATACGGGTAGTTGGGATCGTTCCCGTAAGAATAGCCTCCGATCTTGTCGCAGGTCGCGCAAAGCCTGTTTTGCAGCTCCTGCCAGGTGTAGGCGGGGTTAACCGAAGCAATGAGCGCAACCACGGCAGAAGCAATGGGACAGGAGGCAGAGGTGCCGTTAAACTCATAATAATCGTAAAGGGTATAGCCCAGGCTTCCCATTCGATCGATGGTCCAGGTGTCGCTGCCGGGTGCAACCACATCGGTGGAATCACCGTAGTTGGAGAATGAACTGCGGGCATCAAAGCGGTTTGATGATCCTACACCGACTACATGTGCGAAATGAGACGGATATCCTACTGAATTAAAGGCATTTTCATTCCCGGTGGATGCCAGTACCACACATCCCAGCCCGCTCCTTGAATCGGTTCTCATATTTGCAAAAGCATCGCGAATACCCTGTATATTCGACCAGCTCCCCATGGAATAACTATTGCTCACGGCAACAATATCATATGGCGAGGTCATTACATGTTCGCAGGCCCGTATCAGGATTACTTCCGTTGTCTGAAAAGAACCACCATTGAAGTTAAAGCCTATCCGTATCGGAACCACTGTAGTGTTGAAGCCCACACTGGCAACACCGGTGCCATTGTTGGTGAGGGCACCGATGAGACCTGCACAGGGGGTTCCATGGTTTTCCAGGGAGTTAACTGCGGCAGGATCATTGTTATCCAGAACTGCATCGAAGGGTGAAATATATTTTCCCACCATCTCCACATGGTCCATGTCAAATCCGTGACCGTCAATTACCGCGACAGAGATATCCGTTGATCCCGTGGTGATATCCCAGGCTTCGGGCGCGTCAATGTCTGCATCACTCGCCTGGTCAAGGAACCACTGGTCATCAAAACGGGGATCGTCAGGAATTAGGCCAAGATAGCCGGTGAACTGCAAATTTGGCTGAGCATATATTATCCTGCTGTCCTGTTTCATGGCCACAGCAACCCTGAAGATATTTACATCTGATGGTAAAGAAACCACATAGGTTTTGGTTCGCAGCAGATCGATCTCCTCCACTATGAGGCCTTCGTAAGGTTCGATCAATTCTGTTATGGTTCTGGGGTAAGCCTCCTCCGAAGGGAGGTTCAAGAGCAAGGTATTATCGGCATATGCCGTTTCACCGTCTCTTAACAGCGCCGGGTATACGGAAAGGACATCAGGTTCACTTCGTATTTCTTCAAGATACGCTTCTGCTTCAGAAGCATTTTTGGCAATGGCGGGATCCATTACCAGCATGCGATGGTTGGGCCAGGGGTAATCGGCCTGCGAAATAGCAAAAGCAGGGTGCCGGTCAACGATATCATTGATCGTGGATTTTTGCAGATCCGCACTGAAAACAATGTATGCTTTTGAATAATCCGCCTTTGCTTCGATCAGTTCATCGCCATCCATGAAGGAATAGGAGTCTTTCCCAAACCCGTTTATGGTTTGCGAATATATCGAAAGGAAGGATATTGCAAGAATGAAGGTAAGTAGGCTTTTCATGTCTGAATAGTTGATTTTTTCTTATCAAACTTACTCAATTATTTAGCATCTTTTACTCATTTCCGGATTTTTTCATCAAATGGATTATGCCCGGGGGTGGGAACCTGCTCAGGTAAGCAAGCCTTGTACCAGTGGCAATCAAATTTTGATTAATTTTGCACCACCAAAACAACAAAATATGTTTGAAGGATTAAGTGACAGACTGGAACGCTCTTTCAAGATACTGAAGGGGCAGGGACACATATCAGAGATTAATATTGCGGAAACGCTGAAAGATGTCCGTAAGGCGCTCCTTGAGGCTGACGTTAGCTATAAGATTGCCAAGCAATTTACGGATGATGTGAAGGATAAGGCGCTTGGTTCCGATGTACTCACTGCTGTTTCACCCGGACAGCTCATGGTTAAGATCGTAAGGGACGAAATGGCGAGGCTTATGGGCGGTGAACTGGAAGAGTTGAATTCGACAGGCAATCCAGCCATTATCCTGATTGCAGGCCTGCAGGGTTCAGGTAAAACTACCTTTTCTGCCAAGCTTGCCAATTACCTGAAGAATAAGAAGGGGAGAAATCCCATGCTGGTTGCCGGTGACGTATACCGACCGGCCGCGATCAATCAGCTGCAGGTACTCGGCGAACAGATCGGCGTTGAAGTATATACCGAAGAAGGAAGCAAGGAACCCGTTAAGATCGCCTCCAACTCGATCAGTTATGCCCGGAGCAAGGGATATAACCTTGTGATCATCGATACCGCGGGTCGTCTTGCCATTGATGAGCACATGATGAACGAGATCGCCGCCATCAAAAAGAAGGTCGATCCGCAGGAAACCCTTTTTGTGGTCGACTCCATGACCGGACAGGATGCCGTGAATACAGCCAAGGCTTTTAACGACAGGCTGGACTATGAAGGCGTAGTGCTTACCAAGCTGGATGGCGATACCAGGGGTGGTGCCGCCTTAACGATCAAGTCGGTGGTGAACAAACCGATCAAGTTCATCGGGATAGGGGAGAAGATCGATGCCATCGACGTATTCCATCCCGATCGCATGGCCGACCGTATCCTCGGCATGGGTGATATTGTAAGTCTCGTTGAGCGCGCCCAGGACCAGTTTGATGAAAAGGAAGCCCAGAAGCTGCAGAAGAAGATCGCACGCAATGAATTTAATTTCAACGACTTCCTCTCGCAGATAAAACAGATTAAAAAGATGGGGAATGTGAAGGACCTGATGGGCATGATCCCCGGTATGGGCAAGGCTATTCGCAATCTCGACATGGATGATGATGCATTCAAGGGGATCGAGGCCATCATCTATTCCATGACCAACGAGGAGAGGGAGAATCCCAAGATATTGAATGGTAGCAGGAGAATGCGGATCGCCAGGGGAAGCGGATCCGACATACAGGAAGTGAACAGGCTGATCAAGCAATTCAATGAAACCAGCAAAATGATGCGCATGATGACCAAAGGTGGCGGCAGGAACATGATGCAAATGATGAAGAACATGAAGGGTGCCCCCGGAATGAAACGCTAATTTCCAAAAGTAACGGGATGAAATTAATAGATGGTAAAAAGATAGCAGAGGGGATCCGCGAAGAGATCAAAGCCGAGGTGGCAAAAATGATCGATGATGAAGATAAGGCCCCCCACCTGGCAGCGGTCATTGTGGGCGAAGACCCGGCCAGCCAGACCTACGTGGCAGGGAAAGAAAAAGCCTGTAAATCGGTTGGATTCATGTCATCGGTCTACAGACTTCCCGAGGCGACCACGGAAAAGGAACTGCTCGAGTTGATCGATTTCCTGAACAATGACCCTGAGATCGATGGCTTCATCGTTCAGCTTCCCCTGCCGGGACATATTTCGGAAGAAAAGGTCATTCAGCGCATTGACCCGAAGAAGGACGTTGACGGATTCCACCCGGTAAACCTGGGCCGCATGGTTTCCGGATTACCCGCCTATCTGTCCGCAACGCCATATGGTATCCTCCAACTGCTGGAGCGCTCGAATATCGAAACAGAAGGAAAACATTGCGTTGTGCTCGGCAGGAGCAACATTGTGGGGACACCCGTGAGCATCCTGCTTTCAAGAAAAGCCAGCCCGGGCAATTGCACCGTAACGATTTGTCACAGCAAGACAAAGAACATCAAAGAGATCGCTGCTTCAGCCGATATCCTTATCGCTGCCATCGGGCAACAGGAATTTGTCACCGCCGACATGGTGAAAACAGGTGCTGTGGTCATCGATGTCGGAATGCACAGAATGCCATCCGAAAAAACAAAATCAGGCTACAAGCTTAAAGGCGATGTTGCCTTTGAGGAGGTGGCCAGGAAATGCAGCTATATAACACCGGTGCCGGGAGGTGTTGGACCGATGACCATTACAGGCCTCCTCCAGAACACATTAAAAGCTCATAAGAAAGAGATCTATGAATAGAAAACCTCTTTTCTACATGCTTTCATCGATACTGCTGCTGGTTGCGGCAATATTGATCCCGCTAACATTTACCGGACAAACGGAAGGATGTACCGACCCTTATGCACTTAATTATGATCCTCAGGCAACGATAAATGATGGCTCATGTTATTATGCTGAAACATTTTTTACCCCTGAACAATATCTTCAATTACCATCTACCCTGGATGAAACATCCGGGTTGATATACTGGATGGGGGGAATATGGACCTTTAACGACAGCGGAGGTGAACCACGGATATACAAGGTAGATACGATCAGTGGAGATATCATTCAATATGTTACGATTTCCAACGGTGATAACGTTGATTGGGAGGACATTGCCCAGGATGAAGACTTCATCTATATTGGTGACTTTGGAAATAATGCAGGGAACAGGAAAGACCTGGTCGTTTACAAACTTGCCAAGGCCGGTATTCCGTCCACGGGAAATGTTACTTTGCCGGCTGAAATTATTTCTTTTGAATATGCTGATCAGCAGAGTTTTGTACCGAACTTTAATGATAACGAATATGATTGCGAAGCAATGATATGCGCAGGAAGTCACCTGTATCTCTTCACAAAGAACTGGGTTAGTGAAACGACCCGTTTGTACCAGCTGTCAACCGATGCAGGCGCTCATAGCATACTGCCAATCGATACCCTCAATACAGAGGGGCTGGTGACCGGAGCAGCCTATTCTGCCGAACTCGACCAGGTGGTGCTGTGTGGTTACAGGAATTATGTACCCTTTATATTTCTTCTTTTTGATTTTCAGGATTATAGTTTTTTCTCAGGAAACAAAAGGAGGATAGTATCCTCCGGTATGTTTGCTCTTCAAACTGAAGGGATATGTTTTAAAAATGGATACCGTACATTCTTGTCTTGTGAGAAGTCTTCCCTGGACCAGCAGGTTTTTACGTTCAGCACTGCTGAATGGACTGATATAAGCTTGATATCGATACAGGAGTTTGAAAATATGCTTGACGTCCGGGTGCAACCGAATCCTGTATCGGAAGATGAATTACGGGTTGAAGTACTTTCACCCACCGAGGACAATTTGCGCATGATGCTCTACGATTCTTCAGGAAGGGTTCTTATACGTAAGAAATATGATGCTATCCCGGGTAAAAAGGGGCAATTTTTTCATCTTCAATTGCCTGATAATTACTCCGGTATCTATTTGTTGTATATCATGTCAGGAAATCTTTCGGCCAGAGAAAAGATCATTATCCAGTAATGCCTTTATTTTGGACCAAACACACGAAATAGCCCTGGTGCAAGGGAGAATGCTGCCCGTCATGGAGGAATTTTACAGCCTCCAGGGGGAGGGTTTCAATACCGGCCGTGCAGCATATTTTATCCGCATCGGGGGATGTGATGTAGGATGTCACTGGTGCGATGTAAAGGAATCATGGAACGCCAAACTGCACCCTCCCACAGAAGTCCAGGGGATCATCGAACGTGCATCTTCCTATCCTGCAAAGGCAGTGGTGCTGACCGGTGGTGAACCTGCCCTCTACAACCTTGATCCGTTATGCGATGGCTTGCATGCACGTGGCGTGCATATCTTTCTGGAAACCTCCGGGGCTTATCCCCTGCGCGGGACTTTTGACTGGATCTGCCTGTCGCCCAAGAAACAACAACCTCCAAAAGAAGATATTTATACTAAAGCCGACGAGTTAAAGGTTATCATTAGGGAGGATGATGATTTTGACTGGGCACAAAGCCAGGAAGGAAAAGTAAAACCCGGCTGTAAACTCTTCCTGCAGCCGGAATGGAGCCGGATTGATGTCGTGATGCCGAAGATCGTTGATTTCATCATGCAAAGCCCGCAATGGCAAATGTCGCTGCAAAGTCATAAATACATGCATATACCATAGAATTGCCAGCCATGCAAGGAATCCTGAAGCACATATTGAGTATCCTTATCTTGCTGTTGTTTTTCTTTTCATCTGTAGCTCAGCAAGATGATTATGTGCCAAAAGCAAGGGCCAAAAATGCATTTGATAAGGCCATGGCATCCTGGCGGATATTGCATTACGAAGATGCCGAGAAAGAGCTGAAGAAAGCCATCAAGATCGATCCCGGATATCCGGAACCATACATCCTCCTGGGAGATGTTTATTATGACCAGGAAAGGTATACTGATGCTATTCATTTCTATAAATCTGCGATCCGCGTGGACTCGCTGCATTCACCCAATTTATATTACCTCCTCGGAAGGATCTATTTTGATTCAGGACAATATGAAGCAGCTTTGAAATGGATCGGGATGTTTCTTGAAATAAACGGGATACGGGACGACCTCAGGAGTTTTGCGGAGGAAATGCAGGAGACCACCGCATTCAGGGAATATGCACTTAAGAACCCTGTTCCTTTCCAGCCGGAGAACCTCGGGAAATATGTGAACTCCAAACACAATGAGTATATAAATTCCATTACCCTGGATGAAAGCAGCCTGGTATACACCCTGAACAAGCCCGATAGCCTGATCGAAGGGTTTTACCGGGAGGGCTTCGTTATGGCCGAGCATTCCGATACAGGTTGGGTTGATGCCGGCAGGACACTCCCCGACCTCCACAAAATGGGGAATATCGGTGCCATGAGCTTATCGCCCGACGGGCGTTTCCTTTTCTTTACGTCCTGCGGTGCAAGGGGTGGTTTCGGTAGCTGTGATATCTGGGTCTGTGCTAAGCAAGGGGATGGATGGAGTAGTCCTCAGAATCTCGGGGGGGCGGTAAATACCTCCAACTGGGATTCACAACCCTGTTTTTCTGCCGACGGCAAGACCCTGTATTTCGTATCGGCCAGGAAAGGGACCATCGGCGGTGCCGATATCTGGTACAGCGAGTTCATACAGGGCAGCGGATGGACAAAGGCCGCCAACCTGGGATCAACCATAAATACACATGAGGAGGAGATGGCTCCTTTTATCCATCCCGACGGAAAAACATTGTATTTTTCATCCAAGGGCCACCCGGGGATGGGAGGATTTGACCTTTTTGTAAGCAGGAAAGACAGTGCAGGAAATTGGTCGGAACCGGAAAACCTGGGCTACCCGGTGAATACGGAGTCAGACGAGATCAATATCGTGGTCTCTACCAATGGTGAGGCTGCCTATCTTTCTTCCAGGCAGGAGGGGGGCTTTGGGGGGTACGATATTTACCGCTTTGACCTGCCACCCGAGCGTGCTCCGCTCAAGGTGGGCTACATCAAAGGGGTTGTTTATGACGCCGATACGGAGAAACCGCTGAAAGCCGAAATACTCTTGATCGACCTGCAAAGTGGAGAGGTAACAGTCCGTTGCGAATCGGATCCGATGAGCGGACGCTACCTGGCTGCACTGCCCGGCGGAAAAAACTATGCACTGAATATTTCAAAACCGGGATATCTTTTCTATTCTGAGAATGTTAACCTGAGCATAGAAAATGTACCGGAAAAGCCGGTGATCAAAGATGTTTACCTTTTGCCCGTGAAGTCAGGACGCACCTTCGTGCTGAAGAATATTTTCTTTGAAACCGATAAATATGCCCTCAGTGAACTCTCACGGGTCGAATTATTAAAATTAGAAAGCTTCCTGATCGACAATCCATATGTACGGATCATGATCTGCGGTCATACCGACGACATTGGTTCGGTTGACTATAACCAGGTTTTATCCGAGAACAGGGCCGGGGCTGTTTATGATTTCCTCATCAATAGCGGTATCGACCCCGATCGCCTGGAATACAAGGGCTTTGGCATGTCGCAACCGGTCTCCGACAATGAAACAGAAGAGGGCAGGGCACTCAATCGCCGCACGGAGATCCTTATATTATAACGGTTACTGGCTACCGGTCACCGGAGACCGGAAATACAGATTTAGGAAAGCAAATCTTAGAACTTTTGGCGAGATTGAATCAATCGATGAATCATTGCAGATATCTTCCTTGTTGTTTCAATCAAATCATCAGATTCAATATCTTTTATTATTCCCAGTTCTTTTACCAAATATAATTGAGTCCTGAGTTCGGCGCACGAACCTTGTGCAATATGCAGAAAGTAAATGTATTCCTTATTCGTCTTACGATCAAATCCTTCTGCAATATTTGAAGGTATTGAAACTGAAGCTCTTTGAAGCTGATCTTTTAACCCAAACTCCTTGCTGTCTTTCAAAGAATTATAAATTCTAATGCTAAGATTTATACTGATCCTCCAAACTTTAAGGTCTTCAAATTTTTCTACCCCCATTAATTTAAATTTAGTTGATGGTTATTTAACAATTAGACTTAGGAAAGTCTGTAACTATTAATACGCAATATTCAAAAATGTCACGCATTTAAATAGAATAAATCAATTTCAACTTTAAAATCCCGGTCTCCGGTCCCCGGTCCCCGTTCTCCGGTCCCCGGTCTCCGGTCCCCGGTCTCCTGTCTCCGGTCTCCGGTCTCCGGTCTCCGTTCTCCGGTCCCCGGTAGCCGGTAGCCGGTAGCCTGTAGCCGGTAGCCGGTTCCCAGTTTATAGTGAGAAAGAAATATTCCAACAAAGACTTAGTCCAAGTTTGATGGGGGTTCCGTTATTTTTCGGTATCTTTGCACCCAATTTTTCGATTAATATTACAATGATAAATATCACACTACCGGATAAATCAGTGAAGCAGGTTGAGAAAGGAACAACCGCCATGGA
>JAZBOU010000087.1:0-3110 GCA_036351275.1 Bacteroidales bacterium | reverse complement strand
TACCAGTGTTTGGTTTCTTTCTTAACAGGAATGTTCCCGGTCAGTGACGACCTGGGGTTTATAAGTTCTGCAGGGCTAAGGGAGGTGCCGCAGTTCTCGCACTGGTCGCCATAGGCTTTCTCGTAACCGCAGCGCGGGCAGGTACCGGTTATATAGCGGTCGGCCAGAAATTGTTTATTGTCCGCATCGTAATACTGCATGCTGGTTTTTTCAACAAACTCCCCCTTCTTGTACAGGGTGGTAAAAAATTCCGATGCAGTTTCATGGTGTATGGGGGCAGAAGTCCTGGAATACACATCGAATGAAATACCGAAATCTTCAAATGACTTTTTGATGATATTATGGTATTTGTCGACGATCTCCTGCGGGCTTATGCCCAGCTGCTGTGCCTTGATGGTGATGGGCACGCCATGTTCATCCGATCCTCCGATAAAAAGCACTTCGGCGCCTTTCGATCGCAGGTAACGCACATAGATGTCGGCCGGCACATAAACCCCTGCCAGATGACCGATATGGATGGGCCCGTTGGCATAGGGAAGGGCTGATGTGACCGTATATCTTTTAAACTTTTTTGTTTTCTCGCTCATTTTCCCGCTGAATTGAATGCAAAGATATAAATTTGTTTCATCCCCCGAAGCTTTAGCGAAGGGGGATTGAATCCCCAAAAAACCTGTATATTAGCTTTTTACAATATGCCTCACAAAAATCTCATCCGTCCACCATCACTAAGATCCGGCGACAAGGTCGGCATTGTTGCACCGGCCAGAAAAGTCAGCCGTGAAGAAATAGCCCCCGCTATTGATGCGATCGGGTCATGGAATTATGTAGTCGTGGAAGGAAAGCACCTGTACGGAAGCAATAGCCAGTATTCCGGTACGGATGATCAGCGTGCATCAGATTTCCAGGCCATGCTGGATGACCCCGGGATCAAGGCGATTTTTTGCGCGCGTGGCGGGTATGGGTCGGTCAGGATCATCGACAGGCTCGATTTCAGTGCATTCAGGAAAAGCCCAAAGTGGATCGTTGGCTACAGCGACATCACGGTATTCCATTCACATATCCCCGGGCATTTCGGCATAGAAACCTTACATGCATGCATGCCAATTAATTTCCCCGGTGACAGGAAGATGAATGAAAGCCTGAACAGTTTGAAACGGATCCTTGAGGGAGAGGATGTGTCATATGCTATACCTCCGCATGAATTCAACCGCAACGGTATATCCAACGGACAACTTTGTGGCGGCAACCTCTCCATGCTTTACAGCCTTAGCGGCACAAGCTCGGATATCGACACCGAAGGGAAAATACTGTTTATCGAGGACCTCGATGAGTACCTCTACCATATCGACCGCATGATGATGAACCTGAAGCGGTCGGGCAAGCTGAAAAACCTTGCCGGCCTGGTAGTTGGTGGCATGAACGATATGAACGACAACGAGATCCCCTTCGGGAAAACGGCATATGAGATCATTGCCGAATCTGCTGCTGAATACAATTACCCGGTCTTATTCGGATTCCCCGCAGGACATATTCCCAACAACCGCGCCCTGATCATGGGTGGGGAATATGAGCTTGGGGTTGGCAGGGAGAGCAGTTTCAGGCTGTTGTAGTGGACCGGCAAAGAAATCAGAAATCAGAACTTGAAATCAGAAATCAGAACTGGAAATCAGAAATCAGAACCGGAGCCCCTCAGCAAGCTCGGGATAAACTCCGCGGAACTTCGCAAGCGCTAAAGCTTAATGCGAACGCGGTCGGCGAAACCAATTAATCCAACATCCCTGCCTGCCGGTTTACCCGCCTGTGGCGGGCAGGCAGCCAACCCTCAAAACCCAAAATTTCCGCAGGGAAAAGTGTGACATTTTCCTCTTTTCGGTATTAATAGTTAGAGGGTCGGGAAAACACACGGTATCACCGGAGGCAGATTTCTCACTTCGTTTGAATTGACAATTGTAATGATTAAACCGTTGCACGATGGCAGAACACAATGAAACCGGGAAAAGCGGGGAAGACTATGCTTACGAATATCTCATAAAGAAGGGTTTTGATATCCTTGACCGTAACTGGCGGCATAAAAAGGATGAAGTGGATATGATCGCAGTGCACAACGATTGCCTGGTGATCATCGAAGTAAAAACAAGGAGTACATTGTACTTCGGCGAGCCGCAGATCTTTGTTGATAAGAAAAAGCAAGCCTTTATGGTCCGCGCCGCGAATGCATACATCCTGAAGAACGATATCCACATCGAAACCCGTTTTGATATCGTTTCTGTTGTCTTGTCGGGAGACAGGGTCAGTATAAAGCATATTGAGGATGCGTTCTATCCTACCTTATAGTACTGAGTAGTTAGTACAGAGTATTGAGAATAATGGAGATTTAGCAATCTGTGTACAACAACACATCTTTTATCTCTCATTACTCATGTCTGTGTACTAACTACTATTATCTATCTTTACAAAATATTTGATACCCAGATGAGCGAAGAAAAAAAAGGCGGTGAGAAGCGCAAGCGGCACGGCGACTATTCGAAGTTTTATAAAAAGCCGAAAAGCGCAGGCAGAAAGAAAGGTTTCTCAAAAGAGAAGGCAGAACCCTCAAAGCCTCGTGATGGTGGCTACCGGAGAAAAGATACCGGGCTGATCAGGCTGAACAAGTACCTGGCTGATGCAGGCATATGCTCGCGCAGGGAAGCCGACAAGCTTATCGAAAGCGGCGCCGTTACGGTGAACGGGAAAGTGGTCACCGAACTGGGTACCAAGGTCTCACAAACCGATAAGGTTGTTTATGGAGGACAGGCTTTGCGACGTGAAAAGCTTCGCTACCTTGTGCTGAACAAGCCAAAGGATTTCATCACCACTACCGATGATCCTTATGAACGCAAGACCGTAATGAACCTGGTGGAAAAAGCCTGCCCGGAACGGATCTATCCCGTTGGCCGGCTCGACAGGTCTACCACCGGGGTGCTGCTGTTCACCAACGATGGGGAGCTCGCTAAAAAACTGACCCATCCCAGGCACGGGATCAGGAAGATCTACCATGTGGTGCTCAACAAAGCACTCACCAAAGCGGATTACGAAAGGATCAGCGAGGGAATTGAGCTGGACGACGGCCC
>JAZBOU010000086.1:0-15508 GCA_036351275.1 Bacteroidales bacterium | reverse complement strand
TAATGGCCACGAAATACAGGATCTGCTGAAAAAGGGTGAATATAAAACCATCGTCCGCCACCTTTTGACCGATGACGGCCTTTCCTACTCATCCCTGCCCAAGGGATTGCTCATGTTCCACTCCTACCCCGACGGTGCCCGTACTCCCCTGGAAGAACATATGGTGGAAGGACAACATTACAGCAAGAATGCCGGTGGCAAGGTGAACCTGCACTTTACGGTCTCACCGGAACACATGCAGAAATTCAAAGACAGGGCAGCATCCACCATCAGTAAATATACCGGCAGGGGCCCGGAAGAGTTCAATATCACCTATTCAGTTCAGAAACCTTCGACCGATACCATAGCTGTTGACATGAACAATGAACCTTTCCGCAATGCTGACGGCAGTATACTTTTCAGGCCGGGCGGACATGGGGCACTTATCGAAAACCTGAACGAGCTGGATGCCGACATCGCCTTCATCAAGAACATCGACAATGTTGTCCCCGACAGAATGAAGGACATCACTTACGCTTATAAAAAGGTATTGGGCGGTTTGCTGATCCGCCTGGTCGAAAAGCGAAATGCATACCTGGAAAAGGTCATCGGCAATCATGCTGAAGACCTCATCCATGAAACCACCCATTTTGCCGCAGATGAACTGAAAATAAGCTTTCCTGACAATTATTACAATCTATCCCCTGCCCGGAAAGCAGAATATTTGATTGAAAAGCTCAACCGGCCGATTCGTATCTGCGGGATGGTCAAAAATGAAGGTGAACCGGGTGGCGGCCCCTTCTGGGTGCAGGATACCAATGGCAACAGCTCCCTGCAGATCGTAGAATCTTCACAAATTGATCTGAGCGATGACTCCCAGAAAGAGATCGTATCGCGGGCAACGCACTTCAATCCCGTTGACCTGGCCTGCAGCCTGAAAGATTACCGTGGAAAAGCATTTGACCTGAAAGCTTTCGTTGATCCGCAAACCGGCTTTATCTCCGTTAAATCAAAAGACGGTAAAGACTTAAAGGCGCTGGAACTCCCGGGCCTCTGGAACGGCGCCATGGCCGACTGGATCTCCATCTTCGTGGAAGTGCCTATCGAAACATTCAATCCTGTAAAAACAGTAAACGACTTGCTGCGGCCGCAGCATCAGTAAAAATGTATTACGTATTACGTAACACCTAGTCGTAATACGTAATACTTAATATGTGGTACTTTCCGCCAATATTAATGATAAATTAACCCTCATTTTATATTCTCTTAAGTTTGGTGCATCAACTTTGTCGCCGGTAATATTTATCCAAGTTAAGTATGAATCTGGGCGAGAACACTATTCTACTGGTTGATGACGAGAACGATATCCTCGAATTCCTGAGCTATAATCTCAGGAAAGCAGGCTATGAGGTACATACAGCCATGAGTGGTGAAGAAGCCCTGGAAAAGTCAAGAAAGGTACTGCCGGGATTGATCGTACTTGATGTGATGATGCCGGGGATGGATGGTATAGAGACCTGTAAAGCATTGCGGAACCTGCCTGAACTGGAGGGTGTGATCATTGCCATGCTCAGTGCAAGAGGGGAAGATTATACTGTCCTGGCTGGTTTCGATGCCGGTGCAGACGACTATATTAAGAAACCCATACGTCCCGCTGTACTTCTATTCCGGATAAAAGCATTGTTCCGCAGGCTTGGCAACACAGAATCTGAAAATACAGAACAGATAAGGCTGAATGGTTTTATTATCGACCGGGAAAAATACGTTGTGGTGAAAGATGGTCGTGAGATATACCTTCCCAGGAAAGAATTTGAGATGCTGAGCATGCTTACCTCCAGGCCTAACAAAGTATTTACAAGGGAAGAGATCCTGCATAAAATTTGGGGTTCAGATGTGGTAGTCGGCGATCGTACCATTGATGTGCACATCCGCAAGATCAGGGAAAAGATCGGGCTGAACAGCATCCGGACATTAAAGGGAGTGGGATACAGTTACTCCGTTTGACCAGGCTTGAAGAAATCTGAACTTTGAACTCTGAAGTGTACGGAATAAATAGTATAATAGGTCTGTAATGCCGGGATTTCGATGGTTTTGAATTCTTTTTGTGTAATCAGGCTTAAAATTGAAACAAACACCTATAAGCGCAATTAAACAGTGCCTCAACGGAGTATGCTATGGTTCGACTACCGCTCACCATGACAGTCCATGTTGGAGCAAGCAAGGGAGGGCGCGGCGCACAAAAACTAATATCATTGGAGCGCCGCGCCCTACTTCCAAAAACAGACCTTGAGCTGTCATCGCGAGCGGAGTCGAGCGACAGATATCAAGAAGTACATCTTTTACAATTATATGAAACAAAATTTTTACCGGATACCAGCGACTCTGAACTCTAAATTCAGAATTAATCCAACACCCGGCACTCAAAACCCAACACTGCTTTTAATATGCTAAATTCAAGGCACTTACGATCAGGCTTTAAGTTAATGTTAAGTAAAGCGACAGCGATCATAGGATTCTTAACATAAGATTAATGTTAAATTAAAATGCACTTAGGATAAGAGGTATTCCTTTGCATCAAAATCTGTTTTTCAACCTATAAATCAAACACTCAATGAAAAGATTAAACTTTAAAGTTTTAGCGCTTCTTTTTGCTGCTATCGCGATTACATTGTCAGCATGCAAAAAAGATGACGACGATGATCCAACTCCAACGCCGGAGCCGGACGAGTATACCGTTACCGGTAACATCACCGAAAACACGACCTGGGAATCTGGCAAGACCTATATCCTTGCCGCACGTATTGCTGTTGTTTCGGGTGCAACCCTGACCATCCAGCCCGGTGTAGTTATTAAAGGCGAGGCCGGAACCGGTGCCAACGCCACTGCACTGCTCATTGCCCGTGGCGGCAAGATCATGGCAGAAGGCACAGCATCACAGCCCATCATTTTCACTTCTATTGCTGATGAGATCGAGCCGGGTATGATTGCCAGTCCTAACCTCGACCCGGACCTCAATGGATTGTGGGGCGGGCTCATTGTTTGCGGCAATGCCCCCATTTCAGCTGATGCCTCATCCGTTCAAATCGAAGGTATTCCGCCCTCAGACCAGAATGGCCTCTATGGCGGTGATCTTGCAACCGACAACTCAGGTGTTATCAAGTACATATCGATTCGACACGGCGGAGCCAATATCGGCGAAGGCAATGAGATCAACGGACTAACCCTCGGTGGGGTCGGGTCAGAAACCATCATTGAAAATGTTGAGATTGTCAGCAACCAGGATGATGGCATTGAATGGTTCGGCGGCACCGTAAACGTGAAGAACGCCATCGTCTGGAACACCGGTGACGATGCCATCGATACCGACCAGTCATGGGCCGGCACGCTTGATAACTTTATCGTGGTTAACCCGGGTGATGAGTGCTTTGAACTCGATGGTCCGGAAGGCAGCATGGAAGCCGGACATACCATCAAAAACGGAACTATTTATGCAGGTGATGCGGATGGCCTTGTTGATCTTGACGACAATTCGATCGTTGACATGAGTGCGATCTACTTCTTTGGACTGTCAGAAGGTCAGGATTTCGACCTCAATCCGACAGGCCTGACCTGCGCGAACCTCCAGGCCAGCTTTGCCGACACACTTGCTGTTACCGATTTCTTCAAAGATGGTACCGATGCCTTTGTAACCAAGGTTGCTACCGGCGCCAATACCGTCGGTGCCGACATCTCGAAATTCCAGGGATGGTCGTGGGCAGCTGTTTCAGGTGCATTAGATGATCTCAAATAAACCTGGTTCATGAATATCTGAAATTAAAACTCGCAGGCCCGGGCCTGCGAGTTTTAATTCATATTAACCTTTGATCAAATTTATTATCACATGCGCTCATCTCATTTTATTACCACTGTATTTCTGCTCTTCAGCTCCATGTCTATCCTTGCCCAAAACGGGATCATCCGCGGAGCCATATTCGATGCAGGCAATGGTGAATCGCTTCCTGGTGTTGCAGTATATATAGATGGTACTACGGTAGGAACCACTACCGACCTTGATGGCAAGTTCAACCTGAGCACCGCTCCGGGATTATACGATCTGAGCATTTCGTATATCTCCTATGAAACCCTGGTCATAAAGGAAGTAGATGTGGAGGCTGATGTGGTAAATTTCCTTGGTGATATTATGCTGAAAGAGCAGACCTTTGAACTTGCCGAGGTCACGATCACCGCTCAGGCAGTGCGTAATACGGAAACTGCCCTGGTAACCATGAAAAAGAAATCTGCCAACGTCATCGACGGGATCTCGGCGGGCAGTTTCAGAAAGATAGGCGACTCGGATGCCGCAGTTTCCATGAAAAGAGTGACCGGGGTATCGGTGGAAGGGGGGAAATATGTTTATGTACGCGGGTTGGGCGACCGGTACACAAAAACCATCCTCAACGGGGTTGAGATTCCGGGACTGGATCCGGACAGGAATACGCTTCAGATGGACATATTCCCCACGAACATCATTGATAATATCCTGGTTCACAAATCTTTCAGCGCAGACCTTCCGGCTGATTTCACCGGCGGGGGGATCGATATTGCCACCAAGGAATTCCCCGATGAAAGGACCGGAAAACTATCTGCCAGCGTGGGATACAATCCATCCATGCATTTTCAAAGCAATTATCTTACCTATGATGGGGGGCAGACTGATTTCCTCGGATTTGACGATGGGACAAGGGCTATCCCCGCTACAACTGACATTCCTTTCTATTCGCAGGTTGTCGGTAACCCTGATGGCGCAAAAGGACAACGCTACCAGGAAATCCTGAAAGCTTTCAACCCTACCCTGGCAGCGCATGAACAGCAGAGTTTTATGGATTTCGATATCGGGTTCTCCTATGGTGACCAGATCCCGAAAAAGAAGGTAACGATCGGCTATAATTTGTCATTCTCTTACAAGAATGAAACCACTTTTTATAAGGATGCAGAATTTGGCATGTATGGCCTGGATGGCGACCCCGGCATCTATGAGATGGAGGTGAGGGAATACCAGATAGGCAATATTGGAAGTAATTCCGTGCTTGTCACCGGAATGGGAGGGTTTGCGCTTAAAACTGCAAACTCAAAATACAAGATCAACATACTGCACCTGCAGAACGGGGAATCAAGTGCTGCGGTATTTGATTACAGCAGCACAGACCAGGGGTCGAACTTTTATGGTTTCCAGCATAACCTGGAATACAGCCAGCGCGGACTGACCAACGGGCTGATCAGCGGAAAGCACCATTTTATTGCCAGGGCCTGGGATGTAGAATGGAAGATCTCCCCCACATACAGCACCATCCAGGATCCTGACATTCGGTTTACGCGTTATGAGGACCGTGACGGAACATGGTCGATTGGGACCGAAGTAGGCTTCCCGGAACGGATCTGGCGTGAGCTGGATGAGATCAACATCGGTGGTATAATGCATGTAAAAAAGGATTTCCAGCTCTTCGGGGAAAGCTCCAGGCTGCTTTTCGGGGGTGCTTATACCTATAAGGAGCGCGACTACATCATTTACAACTATGCCCTGAATATCCGCAACGTGCCGCTTACCGGCGATCCAAACGAGCTTTTCTGGGAAGAAAACCTCTGGCCGATAGATGGTGATGTGGGCAGTGGAACAACCTATGAAGCACCTTTCATACCGGATAACCCAAATCAATACAATTCAAATGTAAACAGTGCTGCGGCATATGTAGCAACCGAGCTGGCTTTCTTCGAAAAACTGAAAGCAAACATCGGCGTCAGGATGGAAAAATATAAGCAGCGCTATACCGGGCAGGACCAGCAATCGAACAATGTGCTCGATAACGATGTTGTACTGGACGACCTCGACTTTTTCCCATCAATCAACCTTATCTATAACCTTACAAAGGAACAGAACATACGGCTCTCTTACTCCAAGACTATCGCAAGGCCATCATTCAAGGAATTGTCCTATGCCGAGATATATGACCCTGTCACCAGCAGGACCTTTATCGGAGGTCTGTTCCGGGATGCCGATGATATTGCCGGAATAGAATACTGGGACGGTGACCTTGTGAGTACAAACATCCATAATATCGACCTGCGCTGGGAATTGTATAAATCAGGCGGGCAACTCTTCTCCCTGAGCGGGTACTACAAATCATTCCTTAAACCTATCGAAATTGTGCAATATGCAACCCGTCCGGGCTCCTTCCAACCCCGCAATGTGGGCGATGGTGAAGTATTCGGCTTTGAGGCAGAGATGCGGGTCAACCTGGATTTTATAGCTTCCCCGCTCAAGGGATTCCAGGTGCTCGTTAATTTCACCTATGCCAAATCGCGTATAGAGATGAGTGAAACGGAGTATGATTCACGGGTGCGGAATGCAAGGACCGGACAGACCATCGATGAATACAGGTCCATGGCCGGACAGGCACCCTACCTCATAAACGCCGGGATATCGTACAACGGGGGCGAAATGGGTTTCTGGAGGGCCTTCGAAGCAGGTGTATACTATAATGTGCAGGGTGAAACGCTGGAATATGTAGGTATTGCAGACAGGCCCGACATTTATTCCAAAGCTTTTCACAGCCTGAATTTCAATGCGAATAAGAAGTTCGGTAAAGATGACCGGCTGCAACTCGGTCTGAAGGTTGAAAACCTGCTCGGCTCTGCAGAACAATCGGTGTTCCAATCATATGAAGCTGCTGATCGTATATTTGAAAGACTGGATCCCGGAATGAAATTTAAGCTAAGGTTTGGTTATAATATATTCTGACTTTTTCGTACCCGTAAATCAAGGCGCTAACCTCTTTATTGCCCATTCATCGTCAATCAGGGTATAAAGAAGCCTGTCGTTAAGCCGGTGCTCCCTCCCCTGCCAGAACTCGTAGGATACGGGTTTTAGAATATAGCCACCCCAGTACGTTGGCCTTTTCAGACTGGTGTCATCCCGGGAATCTTTCAAAGCATCAGCTTTTCCAAGCAAGTAATCCCTTCCCGGGATCTCCTTACTCTGCTCAGAAACAATTGATATAATCCTGCTCTCTCTGGGCCTCGAATTGAAAAAAGCATCCGATTCTTCTTCCGGCAGTTTTTCCACAATTCCCTCAACACGGAGCTGGCGTTCCATTTCCGGCCAGAAGAACATAGCGGATGCCTCAGGGTTTTGCTGGAGTTCCTTCCCTTTGCGACTTTCATAGTTCGAAAAGAATACCAGGCCTGTTTCACGTGCCTCTTTCAACAATACCATGCGTACCGATGGCTTACCTTCAGCATTTGCTGTTGCCAGGGCCATGGCGCCAGGATCCGGACTGCCGGCATTCATAGCAGCCTCTAACCAGGAAAGCAACTGGATATGAGGATCTTCTGACACATCCTCCTCCCGGAGCTCACCCGACAGGTACTCTCGCCTGAACTGCTTAAGTTTTTTTGCATTCATCAACTTATTGTCAAATCCAAACTTATAACATAAGCTGTTACAAATTGTTCAGTATTTAGTAACTTAGCCATAGAAAGCCCGCAGCGATCTAATGAACACCACCTCATGGCCAGGAAAAAGAAAATACTTCCCATATCTATTCTCTATGCAGAGGACAAGTCTTCCATTCGCAAAGATTACGGCAACGTGCTCAAGACTGTGGCAGAGCAGGTATTTATTGCAGAGAACGGTAAAAAAGGGCTTAAAATATTTGTGAAGGAGAAGCCCGACCTGGTCATCACGGACCTCAACATGCCTGAAATGGGGGGGCTGGAGATGATCGGTGAGATCAGGAAACGCAATAAGGATACACGCATCATCATTATGACCGCACACGATGCCAAGGAAAATTTCCTGCAGGCCATCGATCACAAGGTACGCGGTTACCTCATGAAACCTGTAGAACACGAAGAACTGGAGCGGCAGGTCAGGGTGCTGGGCAGGGAGATCCTGTTGGAGAAGAACATGGAAGAACAGCTTCGGCGCCGCCAGGAAGCCGAACAGGCCCTGAAAGAAAGCGATACCATCCTGAAAGCGGTCAACTATGCTTCAGAGCTCTTCTTTAAGTACAATTACACCACCCAGAGTATTTCTGATGTGCTAAAGCGGCTCGGAGAAGCGACGCGGGTGAGCCGGGTATACATATTCGAGAATTTCGAAGGGGACAAAGGACAGGTTTATACCAGCCTTCTTTTCGACTGGGCTGCTGCGGGCATTGAAGATAAACAGGATGCTTCCCCCTTGCGGGAGATTTACTACAAGGATGGTTTCAGCCGCTGGGCCCGGACGCTCTCCAGGGGTAAACCCATCCACGGAAACATCGATAAATTTCCCCGTTCGGAGAAAAAGCTGCTGGCAGAGTACGGCCTGATCTCCATTGTGGTCATGCCCATTTTCGTTAACAACAAATGGTGGGGTTTCATCGGGCTGGACGAATGCTGCAGCCCGCGGGAATGGAATGAGGCGGAACTGAACGCCCTGGGTACTGCGGCCGATATCATAGGGGCGGCAATACACCGGAAAAGGGTCGATATCGAGTTGCTGAAGCTGAACAATGAACTTGAACACCGCATCCAGGAGCGCACAAAAGACCTGATCACCGAAATATCAGACCGTAAAAAGATAGAGGAACTACTACGGGAAAGCGAAGAGAAATACAGGCAGATATTTGAAAACGCGAACGATGGCATCTTGCTGACCGTTGATGGTATCGTGCGCTTTATCAATCCTAAGATATACGAGATGACCGGCTATATGCCGAAGGAGATCATCGGCAAACCATTTAGCGATTTCATGCACGTCGACTACCGCGATCTCATTATGGAAAACCATATGAGGCGGCTGCAGGGCGAAGATGTGCCGGAACGATATGATATCAAGTTCATCGATAAAAAGGGTGAGATGAACTGGTTCGAGATCAAATCAACCGTGATCACATGGGAAGGGGAAACAGCCGTGCTCACCTTTGTGTCCGATATCTCTTTCAGGAAAAAGACCGACGAAGAGCTAAAGAAACTGAACAGGACCCTTGAGCAACGTGTGCAGCAGGAACTTGAAAAGATCAGGAAGCAACAGGAAATGCTGATACAGAAATCCAAACTGGAGTCGCTGGGGGAATTGGCCGCCGGGATCGCACATGAGATCAACCAGCCGCTGGGAAGCATCAGCATGAGCATTGACAACCTCCTGGTGAAGATGAATGCCGGGGAGATCACCGAGGAATATACCAGGCGCAAAACAGAATCGATCTTTCGTGACATCGACCGCATAAGGAACATCATCGAGCATGTTCGCATCTTCTCGCGTGATCAACAGGACGCAAAACTTGAACCGATCTCCGTGAGTGAGGTGGTTAAAAATGCCCTTTCGCTCATTTCCAGGCAATACGATAACAAAGGCATTCAGCTGCAGACAAAGTATAGCAGCAGGAACGACACAACTCTCGGCAATAAGTACAAGCTCGAACAGGTGATCATGAACATATTGTCGAATGCCCGTTACGCTGTTATAGAAAAAGAAAAAGCAGAGATAGAAGATTACGAAAAAGTGATCAAAGTCAGCACCTTTGCCAACCGGCGAAGCTGCGGGTTTATAATAGAAGACAACGGGATCGGTATTCCGGAGAACATAATAGGAAATATTTTTGATCCTTTCTTTACAACCAAGCAGGAAGAGATGGGCACGGGTCTTGGCCTGTCGATCATCTACGGCATAATAAAAGAAATGAAGGGTGATATCAAGGCCGCCTCCAGGGAGGGAAAGAATACCAGGATAGTTGTCACATTACCGCTTCACAAAGAAGAAAAGGCAAAGCAAAATTAATTCAGATCATATGAAAGAACTCAGTATACTGGTACTCGATGATGAAGTCCGGATGCGGGATGAGATCGAGGAATTCCTCAGCGGCCAGGAATACCTCATCCACAAGGCGGAAGTTCCTTCTCAGGCTTTCAGGATACTTGAAAAGAACCATGTCGACATCCTGATCCTGGATGTCAAGCTGCCCGAGATGGATGGCCTGGAGGTCCTCGAAAAGGTCAGGAAAATGTATCCCGAGATGGAGGTGATCATGATCTCGGGCCATGGCGACATGAATACCGTGATCGAAGCCATGCGCCATGGTGCATTCGACTATTTTCGGAAACCATTCCGGCTGGCTGAGATCAGTCATGCCATCGAACGCACCCGGAAGTTCATTCTGCTAAATGAAAAGTTAAAAAGTACGGAGCACAAGTATGACCTGCTTTCGAACGAGATACAGAACGTTTTCGGGCACGAGCTGATCACCGAAAGCGCTGCTATGAAAAAGGTGGTTGAACTCATGGGCAGGGTTGCCATGACTGACTTCACCTCGGTATTGATCACGGGCGAAAGCGGCACCGGAAAAGAACTGGTAGCCAGAGGGATTCACTTCCTCAGCAATCGCAAGAAACAACTATTTTACTCCGTAAACTGCTCTGCCGTACCCGAATCCCTATTCGAGAGCGAGTTTTTTGGCCATAAAAAAGGAGCTTTCACCGATGCCCGCGAAGACAAGGAAGGATGGTTCGAGATCTCGGACAAGGGAACGCTTTTCCTGGATGAGATCGGCGACATGCCGATGAACCAGCAGGCCAAGCTCCTGCGCGTCCTTGAAGAAAAGAAAGTAAGCAAGATTGGATCACGGGTTGAGATCCCGGTGGATGTGCGTGTGATCACCGCCTCGAACCGCAACCTGTTTGAAATGAGCAAGAAAAGAAAATTCCGGCCCGACCTCTACCACCGACTGAGCACTTTTGTGATCGAGATCCCTCCCCTCAGGGAGCGACGGGACGACATCCCTCCCCTGCTGGAGTATTACATCCATCACTTTGCGGAGCAGATGAAAAAACCCATTAAAACGATCGAGGCAAAGCTGATAGAGCACATGACAGCTTACGATTTCCCGGGAAATGTAAGGGAATTGCGTAATATGGTTGAGCGGGCCGTCATTCTTTGTGATACAAAAAGCATTGGATGGGATAATTTCCGGTACAACGTTCCGGGCATGGAACAAGCCACTGACTCTATTGTTGTTGGAGACAAACTTGACCTGGCTGAAATTGAAAAAGCCACCATCCTCAAAGCGCTCGACAAGGCCGGAGGGAATAAGACGAAAGCAGCGGAGCTGTTGAATATCACCTGGCAGGCGCTTGACCGGAGGATGGAGAAATATGGCATTAAATGATTTTGGATGTTGGATGATGGATGTTGGATGAGGTGTAAGGTTCCAGGTGTTAGGTGTACTTTTTCTGTCATCTGTCATCTTCGAAAATATACGTTCTGATATGGGTTCTAAGATACAATTCTGCTTTAATCAAAGTATTATAATGAGGGCAGTATTTGTCCTGACCTGCTTGATCACCATTACTTCTTGTAACTAGCATATTGAGTCGGCAAGTGAGAAAAGTATTAAAAAATTTGAAAGATTACTTGGTGAAAAGGAATGTCAGAATTTAAACGAAATTATCGCTGAGTTTAAAAACTATCTTGAAGATAAATATGAAATTCATCCTGACTCTAGCTTATTTAAGCATTATTTACAGGAAATTACAAGAAGAGGAAGTATTGACTTCCCTGAAATAGATACATCTCGGTTTTATTGCGATGACTTATTTAACCAGTATGCCATTGAATTTCCAGATTCAATCTGGATTATTGACACCATTGTATATATCAAATATCCAAGTTTACCTGTCGAAGAACGAATAGTACCTCCTCCTCCGAGTAAAAAAGTAATGGACAAATGGATTGAAAGACAATATAAGAATGCTGACATACGCATTGTGCAAATAGGTTCATATTTTTCTGCAATGGACTCCGTTAAAAACAATGATACTCTTATTAATAGCTACCTTGAAAACAGGTATGCAATAGGTTCACTCTCGCCAAATCTATTAGCGTATGCACTTTTACGATATTTAAACGATGATTCAGAATATTTCGCTATAAGAATATACACAATGGAATTGCTCGAGCTTGAGAAAATCCGAATATTAACAGATGGCAATATGAATTGGTATTGGAGAGAGGATAGGTTATGGGATAAATAACTGCAAACAACAATCCCCCGGGCGTAGCCCGAATGATTAAGAATTAAAATACGTACTAATATCAAGGGGTTGTACCTGATGATGAAGGTCATATTTGATGCAGTTCCTTCCACCACTTCGTTTCACTCAGTGTCGTCAGGATGACAGCTTGTATCAACAATCCTTACCTCTACAATAATCCAACGACCTGTCCCGAGCGTAGCCGAGGGGCCCAAAACCTAACCCCCAACACCATAAAAAAAAGCGGCCTCAGCCGCTTTTTTTTATTTGATCTTATCAACAATCGCCTTAAAGGCGTCGGGGTTGTTCATGGCCAGGTCGGCCAGGACTTTCCGGTTGATATCGATGTTCTTTTCGTGAAGTTTGCCCATAAATACTGAATATGACATTCCGTACTGGCGGGCAGCGGCGTTGATCCTCTGGATCCATAGCGCCCTGAAGTTTCTCTTCTTGTTCCTTCTGTCGCGGTAGGCGTACGACAATCCTTTTTCATACGCGTTCTTTGATACCGTCCAGACATTCTTCCGCCTTCCAAACTGACCTTTGGTCGCTTTCATGACCTTCTTTCTCCTGGTCCTGGCGGCTACTACATTTACTGATCTTGGCATTTTAATTTAATTTTTGCTTGGGCGCCCGGCGACGAACCGGATCTTTTCGGCCCTTTGCAGTTAAACACTCGTTTTACTTTCGAAGCATTGCGCGCACATTCTTCTCATCAGCAGGGTCCACGATCGTATCATGTGTCAGATTGCGTTTCTGCTTCTTTGTTTTCTTTGTCAGAATGTGACTTTTGTACGCATGCTTTCTCTTGATTTTACCGGTACCCGTTAAGGAAAACCTTTTCTTGGCACTGGATTTCGTCTTCATTTTTGGCATTACTATACAAATTATATGTTGATAATTATTTTTTCGGAGCTATGATCATGATCATCCTTTTCCCTTCAAGCTTCGGCAGCCGTTCCACCTTTCCGTATTCTTCCAGTTCCTGGGCAAAGCGGAGCAGCACAACCTCTCCTTTTTCCTTATAGATGATCATCCTTCCTTTAAAGAACACATCTACCTTTACTTTGGCGCCATCCTGTAAAAACTTAACGGCATGTTTCAGCTTGAAGTTGAAATCATGTTCATCAATGTTCGGCCCAAGCCTGATCTCTTTTACAACTACCTTGGCCGTCTTGGCCTTGATCTCCTTTTGTTTTTTCTTTCTTTCGTACAGGAACTTCTTATAATCAACAATCTTACACACCGGGGGACTGGCTTTCGGGGAGATCTCGACCAGGTCGAGTCCCTGCTCTTCTGCCAGTTCAATAGCATCTTTAATGTTAAAGATGCCTGGTTCAATATTTTCACCGACCACCCGCACAACAGGTGCTTTAATGTCCTTGTTGATGTTGTGTTCGTTTCCGGTTCTCCGCAGGGGCCTTCTGAACCTGCCACCACGGTAATTTGTCTTTGCGATAATTAAGTCTCCTATATTTGTTTGTACTAAATTTTAACATCGAGAAGGCGGTCAATTTCTTCATTAACCATCTTCGCGAACTCTTCAACAGTAAAGGTTCCGATATCGCCTTCGCCCTGTTTGCGCACTGAAACCATCCCTTCTTTTTCTTCCTTTTCCCCTACTATCAGCATGTATGGGATTTTTTTCAGTTCAGCGTCACGGATCTTCCGGCCCGTTTTTTCAGACCTCTCGTCAATGAGGGCGCGAATTTCGGAATTTTTCAGCAAATTTAAAACTTTTTCTGCATAAATATTGTATTTTTCACTGATTGGCAAGATGATAGCCTGGTCGGGAGTAAGCCATAAGGGGAACTTTCCGGCACAGTGTTCAAGCAATACTGCCACAAACCTTTCCATGGAACCGAAAGGTGCGCGGTGTATCATTACCGGCCTGTGTTTTTCATTGTCAGACCCGACATATTCGAGTTCAAACCGGTCGGGGAGGTTGTAATCAACCTGTATGGTTCCCAGTTGCCATTTGCGCCCGAGGGCATCTTTCACCATGAAATCCATCTTTGGCCCGTAAAAAGCGGCTTCGCCATATTCGATCACGGCATCAAGGTCACGTTCTTCTGCCACTTCCATAATAGCCTTCTCAGCTTTCTCCCAGTTCTCGTCCGAACCGATATACTTCTGTGTATTATCGGGGTCGCGCAGCGATATCTGTGTAATGAAATCGTTGAAATCGAGCGCCCTGAAGATGATCATCACGATATCCATCACACTTTTGAACTCTTCTTTCAACTGATCAGGGGTACAGAAGATATGTGCATCATCCTGCGTAAATCCTCTAACCCTGGTCAAACCATGCAGCTCACCGCTTTGCTCGTAACGGTAAACGGTGCCAAACTCTGCGATTCGGTATGGCAGGTCGCGGTACGATTTGGGCATGCTGCTGTATATCTCGCAGTGATGCGGGCAGTTCATGGGTTTCAGGAAGAACTCTTCTCCTTCTACCGGGGTAGTGATGGGGTGGAAAGAATCCTCACCATATTTATCGTAATGCCCGGATGTCTTGTATAATTCAACCTTACCGATATGCGGGGTGATCACCTGCTGATAGCCCATCTTTTTCTGTACATTCTTGAGGAATTGTTCCAGCCTTTCCCTGAGTTCGGCACCTTTCGGCAACCACATCGGAAGGCCCTGTCCTACTTTTTGCGAAAAAGTAAAGATCTCCAGCTCAGCACCCAGTTTCCTGTGGTCGCGCTTCTTCGCTTCCTCCATCATCTCCAGAAATGCCGTCAGTTCCTTGGCCTTCGGGAAGGTGATCCCATAGATCCTGGTCAGCATCTTCCTGTTCTCATCGCCCCGCCAGTAAGCTCCGGCTATACCCAGCAGCTTTACGGCCTTTATCATACCTGTATTGGGAAGGTGCGGGCCGCGGCAAAGGTCGGTAAAGGTTCCCGACTCGTAAAAGGTTATCTCACCGTCTTCCAGCTCATCGATCAGCTCGAGCTTGTATTCATCGCCTTTCTCGGTGAAATACTTGATCGCTTCAGCTTTGCTCACTTCCCTGCGGCTGAAGGTCTGCTTTTCCCTTGCCAGTTGAAGCATGCGGTCTTCTATCTTCTTGAAATCGGCATCCGATACCTGGTATTCACCAAAATCAATGTCGTAATAAAAACCATTTTCAATATCAGGACCGATACCAAACTTCACACCGGGGAAGAGCTGTTCAACAGCCTCAGCCATAAGGTGTGCAGAAGAATGCCACATGGTAGCCTTGCCGTCATCATCATTCCATGTCAGCAAACTCAGCGTAGCATCTTCATTGATCGGGCGCAGGGCGTCGATCACTTCACCATTCACTTTTGCTGACAACACATTCCTCGCGAGCCCCTCGCTGATACTCATGGCAATATCCATGGCGGTTGTTCCTTTCTCAACCTGCTTCACTGATTTATCCGGTAGTGTGATATTTATCATTGTAATATTAATCGAAAAATTGGGTGCAAAGATACCGAAAAATAACGGAACC
>JAZBOU010000085.1:0-7451 GCA_036351275.1 Bacteroidales bacterium | reverse complement strand
GGACTCATAAAGCGATGAACCGGACACCCGGCACCCAACACCCAGCACCCAACACCTAAATTCCCTATCTTTACCCCTGAACCCTGCACCTTGAACCCAAAACACTATACCATCCCCGTATTCATCCCTGAACTGGCCTGCCCGTTCCGATGCATTTATTGCGATCAGCATAAGATCACGGGGCAAAAGGATATGCCCCAGCCGGCCGAGGTGTCGGAGATCATCGAAAAACACCTGGTTTCCTTCCCTAAAAGACATAAAGTGGTAGAGATCGGCTTTTTCGGGGGAAATTTTACCGGCATAGATATTCATTTGCAGGAGGAATACCTAGCCACTGCTTGTGCATACCTGAAGGAAGGAAAGATAAACGGCATCCGCCTCTCAACCCGGCCGGATTACATCAACCCGCAGGTGATCAAGCTGCTGAAAAAATACAGGGTCGGTACTGTTGAGTTGGGCGCACAATCGATGGTGGAGGAGGTGCTGCTGGCCAGCCACCGCGGACATACCGCTGAAGATACCATAAAGGCTTCAGGCATGATCAAGGATGCGCATATCAGGCTGGGATTGCAGATGATGATCGGCCTGCCGGGCGACCATGCTGAATACGATCTGGAAACAGCCCGCGCTTTTGTTGAACTGGAGGCAAGCGATGCACGCATATACCCCACCCTGGTGATCAAAGGCACGGCCCTGGAAAAGATGTACCTCGACGAAAAGTATAGCCCGCTCAGCATGGAAGAGGCCGCGGAAAGATCCTCCGCGGTATTCAGAATATTGGAGGGTGGTGGTGTGAAGGTGATCAAGATGGGATTGCACCCATCCGAAGGCTTCCTGGTCGGGGACGACCTGGTGGCCGGCCCGTTCCATGAAGCATTTCGTGAACTTGTGATGACAAAGATCTGGGCTGCTGAACTCAAACCGCTAATGAATACAACGGATCACCGCCACCTTGAAATCGAAGTTTCACCCAAACAGTTCAATTTCGCCATCGGCCACGCCGCAAAAAACAAAAAAGAATTACTGAAGTATTATAACACGGTGGTATTTTACCGCAACGAGGACTTAAAAAACAGGGAATATCATGCTCATACTCATTGATAAGAAGATCCCGAAGCAGGCAAAGGAGGAACTTGCGAAATATGGTGAATTGCTGGAACTCGAAAGCAAAGGCATCACCTACGATGCCATCTCCGGCCACCCGGATATATTCTTCCATCAAACCCCCGACAAACTTATCGCAGCGCCCAATACACCCGAAAAGTACCTGTCGGCACTTAGATCAAAGGGAATTGAGGTTCTGGTGGGAGAACAGCCTGTAGGAGAAAAATATCCCGCTTCATCTGCTTATAATGCAGTATCGGTCAACAACCTGTTGATCCATAATTTCAGGAATACTGATTCAGTGATCACTTCCGCATTGGAAGATGCCGATCTCATCCATGTCGACCAGGGCTACACAAGATGCAACATCCTGGCCCTGGATGACCAGCATTTCATTACCTCCGATGAAAAAGTGAAACGCGTGCTGGATCGATTTCAGAAAGATTGCCTGTATGTTTCACCCGAAGGGATTATCCTGCCGGGATATAAACACGGATTTTTCGGCGGATGCTGTGGCCTTCAGGATAAAAAGGTATTCATCATCGGGTCACTGAAGCACTTCGGGGAAGGGGAGAGCGTAAAGGGATATCTTTTGTCAAATGGTTTTGAAACAATTGAGCTGTACCACGGGCAACTATTTGATGGCGGAAGCATCTTGTTTATTGGGAATGCGTGATCGTATCAAGAATACGACTATTTTTGCAAAACATTTAAAGCAGACAAAATGAAGAAGATAGCCATCCTTCTCCTGATTGCCGTTTTCACTTTTACAGCTGGAATTGCGCAGGAGAAAAAGCAGAAAGAAAAAGCGAAAACGGACCTCCCATCGTCACTTATTGAAGTTTGGGGTGGCATGGGCCTGACCAGCGTCTCCGGAACGGAACAGTCGACCTCGAACAGGCTGGGCGGCTTGTTCGGTGTAGCGTTTACCTATCCCTTAAGCCAGCAGAACAACCTCCATTTTGAAGGGGCTTACTCCTTCCAGGGGTTCAAATACCTGCCGGTTTCACGTTCATACCAGGACACCACACTTACGCTTGATGAGGCTGAACAACGCTTCAATTATTTCATCATCACCGTTCAGGACAAATACTTTATCGATAAGAATAGGACCTATTACGTTAACGGGGGATTTTATGCCTCATTCCTGGCACAGGCGAAATTCCAGGCAGGCTTCAATATTAAAGGCCCGGATGGCCTGGACGAATACCAGGAAATAGACGAAAGCAATGAAGCGAGTTTCAGGACATTTGATTTTGGGCTTACCGGTGGAGCAGGCGTCAGGCTGGGCAATAAAAGTTTGAGCAACTTTACCATAGAACTGAGGTTTACCTATGGCCTGGTAAATATTGCCAAAACATCGTATAAAAATGAAGATCCTAAAGCGAGGAATTTTTACGGTGTGATCAAACTGGGCATCGATATCCCGGTAATGAACTGATGTTGATAAAAACCGGGACGCCATATCGACTGATACAGGCTTCTTGATTATCTTAGCCCGGGCTATGGGCATGCGTGCATTCTTTTTCTTTTTCTTGTTGCTGATCCCGGGATTCCTTTTACAGGCCCAGGATATTATTTACAGGAACACTGGTGAAACCATTGAAGCTACCATCGTTGACATATCCCCCGGTGTGATCAAATACAAAAAGTATGGCGATCAGCAGGGTCCTGTGTATTCCATTGCTCGCGAACAGGTAGAAATGATCATTTATGCCGATGGCAAGATCACCCGCTTTGAGAAGGAAGAAGAGCAAGAAGAACTGCCGGAAGCCGGAAGCCAGAAGCCCATCATCAGGCCATCCCCGACCTTTGGCTGGCATCTCGGCTTCGGCCCCAGCAGCATTTATGGCGATATAGAAAACGCAAAGGCAAGATTAGCATCAACTATAGGCGCCAGCTTTGTATTACCGACCGGACAAAATAATACAGTTATGTTTGGGGTAGATATTTTATCTGTTGGATGCGGATTGAGAGACTTTCGTTTATTTGATGACGATGATAACAGGTGGGAGTTTTCCGAAGCAAGCGAAGACATGGGTTACATCAGTTTATTGGTAATGGACCGTATATACCTTAATGTAAAACGTAATTACTTTTTAGAAGGCGGTGGCTACGGGTCCTTTCTTCTTAATGCAAGTTTTAATGCGCAGGCAGAGGTATATAATGTTCAGGGTACACTTATAGACGAAGGCCCCTATTCTGAAGACTGGACAACTTTTTATAAGATGTTTGATCTTGGCCTGGCTGCAGGCCTTGGGGGAAGGATTCCGCTTGGTAAAAATGGCAAATGGCATATTACGGCTGAAGCCAGGATTTATTATGGGCTAACCAATATTTTTGATCTCGACAATATATCAATGTCTGGAATTATCGATTACCGGGAATCCAATATTTTCGGGCTATTGTTGATCGGGGTTGATATTGCAACCCGCAGCAAGGACTAAAATATTTATTAATTTCGCAGGCCTGAAAACCATATATCCATGTTCAGAACACATACTTGCGGAGAACTCCGCTCAGATCATATCAATACAGAAGTTAAACTCAGCGGCTGGGTGCAGCGCATCCGGGACAAAGGTGCCCTGGTATGGATCGACCTTCGTGACCGCTACGGTATCACGCAGTTGCTTTTCAAGGAAGAGGATACGCCTGCTGAACTTCTGGAGAAAGTACGCAAGCTGGGAAGGGAGTTTGTTATCACGGCCACAGGCACTGTGATCGAAAGGGAATCCAAGAATCCCAATATCCCCACCGGGGAGATCGAGATCAAAGTAACACAACTGGATATCCTGAACACATCTGAAGTACCCCCCTTCACAATTGAAGACAATACCGATGGGGGGGAAGAACTGCGGATGAAATACCGCTACCTCGACCTGAGAAGGACCCCGCTCCGTAAGAACCTTGAACTACGCCACCGCATTGCCATAGCGGTGAGGAATTATCTTGATCAGCAGGGTTTCTTCGAAATAGAAACACCATACCTGATCAAGTCTACTCCTGAAGGAGCGCGCGACTTTGTGGTTCCCTCCAGGATGAATGAAGGAGAATTCTATGCCTTACCGCAATCGCCGCAAACATTTAAACAGCTTTTGATGATCGCGGGATATGACAAATATTACCAGCTGGTGAAGTGTTTCAGGGATGAGGACCTGCGTGCCGACCGGCAGCCGGAATTTACCCAGATCGACTGCGAGATGGCCTTTGTGGAGCAGGATGATGTTCTGAGCACTTTTGAAGGCATGACAAAACACCTTCTGAAGAATATCAGGAATGCGGAGGTAGATGATTTTCAGCGCATGCCTTATGACGAAGCCATGAAGCGATTCGGGTCCGACAAACCGGATATCCGTTTCGGGATGGAATTTGCGGAACTCAATGATGTTGCAAAAGGAAAAGGGTTTAATGTATTTGACAGCGCCGAACTGGTTGTGGGTATATGTGTACCGGGATGTGCTGAATATTCACGAAAGCAGCTTGACGAGCTTACCGATTTCGTGAAGAAACCGCAGGTCGGGGCAAAAGGGCTGGTATATGTAAAATGCAATACTGACGGCAGCTTTAAGTCGTCGGTGGATAAGTTTTACAGCCAGGATGACCTGAAAGCATGGTCGGAAGCCGCCTCTGCAGATGCAGGCGACCTTCTGCTGGTACTTTCAGGAGAAACAGATGCGGTAAGGAAACAGCTTTGCGAGCTGAGGCTGGAGATGGGTAAAAGACTGGGCATGCGTGATACGAATGTGTTCAAGCCCCTCTGGGTGGTCGATTTTCCATTGCTCGAGTGGGATGAGGAAACAAAGCGTTTTTATGCCATGCACCACCCGTTCACTTCTCCCAAACAGGAGGATATTGAATTGCTCGAAAGCGATCCAGGGAAAGTACGGGCCAATGCATACGACCTTGTGATTAACGGTGTGGAGATCGGCGGAGGTTCGATCAGGATACACAACAAAGAACTCCAGAAAAAAATGTTCAGCGTGCTTGGCTTTACCGATGAGGAGGCCCAGGCACAGTTCGGTTTCCTCATGAATGCGTTTGAGTACGGAGCACCCCCGCATGGCGGCATTGCACTTGGATTCGACCGTTTGGTGGCACTCTTCGGGGGCCAGGATTCGATCAGGGATTTCATTGCCTTCCCCAAGAATAATGCCGGCCGCGACATGATGATCGACTCACCATCGCCTATTGCTGATGATCAACTTGAAGAGTTGAACCTGAAGGTGGAGATCCGCAAAAAAGAAGATTAATTATCGGATACTTTTCAGGATGATCTTCGGGATATCGGTATTGTCGATGCTCCCCGAAAAACAGCTGCTATTGACGCCTATCGCATAAACCGGTACAGGTATGCCTGTATGATTGTTTGAGGTCCATCCCATTCCGGCATGTCTGGCGACCGTGCCGGTACATAGTCTGGTAAGCGGGCTGTCGAAGCCATACTCTCCTTCTTCAACAAGGTCGAGGCCTTTAAAGGCTTTATGAACCTGTTGCTGCTCTTTTTCATTGAGAAGAATGGGATCCCCATTAACACCCATGCCAAAATTTTCGCTTAGCACATTCAGCATGATCTTGAATCCCTTGTCGTTCAAATGGTTGTTTTTTTTCCATCCGGCAAGGAATTTATTGAAATTCTCCCCTGAGGTCTTCTGGTTTTCTAAAATGGCATAGTTGTTTTCGTAACCCATGTAATTGCTTCCCATCCCAAGGCCACCGGTTTCATGGTCAGCTGTAACAATGATCAGGGTTTCATCCGGGTGCTGCTCATAAAACGCAACGGCTTCATTCACGGCATCGGAAAAATCAATCACTTCCTGTACCATTGCTCCTGCATCATTTGCGTGGCAGAGCCAGTCGATCTTGCCGCCCTCCACCATCAGGAAGAACCCATTCCCGTTATCGAGATATTCAATGGCTTTTCCGGTGATCTCAGCCAGGGTCACATAATTCTCATCCTGGTCAATAGCGTAGTACATGGCTTCACCATCGGTGAGTTCAGGATTCACGAAGATCACTTTCTCTTCGGAGGGTTGCAGGGCATTAAAAGCAGCTTCATCGTTGATATAGTTAAACCCATTTTCTCTGGCAAGTTCGATCACATCAACCTCCTCCTTCACGGGCTCTTTGAATCCCCCGCCTCCATAGAAATCGAAATTGCTGACGGCAAGGTCAAGCGATATCTCGTGGTACATGCTACGGCTGGGCTGGTGGGCATAGAACGCGGCCGGCGTGGCATGGTCGAGAGAAACACTGCTCACAATGCCTACCTTCATACCAAGGGTTTTAGCTTTCTCTGCGATGGTTGTCAGGGCAGAATCGCCGTTCACATCCATGGAGATCCTCCCGATAGCGGTTTTATGACCAGTTGCGAGCGCGCTTCCGGCAGCAGCCGATCCGGTAATAAACCTGTTTGCTGCATAGGTGGTGCTGAATCCGACATGCGGAAATTCACTAAAAGGAAGGTGGCTGAATGCTTCACCATCCACGGCGGCCAGGTAAGCTTCTGTGGCTGTTACCTGGGCCAGACCCATGCCATCACCGATGAAAAGAAATACGTACTTCGCCTTTTTCTCTTCTTTTTGCGGTTCACATGATATGGTGATGATAAAAGCCAGGGCTGCCAGGGCCAGGAAATATAGTTTGAAATTCTTCATACGATAAGAGCTCTTTTATTTACAAAACAAAATTATACAATATATATCACTTAAATGTTAAGACGTTAGAAACGCCAATGTTCTATTTATATAAGGTTCTATGTCCTTTTTTGCCTGTCCAAAAAAGGACCAAAAAAGGACACCCCCGGACAAGGTCTTCGTTTGACAATTGAGTTTTAAAGTAGTTGTATCTCTCAGACTGCGCCCGGGGGATAATACTATTCATATACCTATTCTGCTTTTCAATGAAATTAAATAATTTAGAAAGAATAAGTTGGAGTACTTTCTAAAAGCTCAGATATAGGGTGGCTGCAATGGGAACAGGCGGTGACAGGGAGTTGCACAGGGGGAGGCAGATGCGATGGGAATCGGGAAGGTACGGTTTCCTGTTCCCTAGATTTTTGCTTACTTTTCATCATGGAAAAGTAAGAAAACGAATATAAAACAAATCATATATCTCAACCTAAAGGCAGAAAGCCATCAATATATTAAATTTGCAACATGTCCGGGCAAAACATACAGGCCTCTGATATAGAGATCATGTCGCCGGTAGGCTCCATGGAATCGCTGATGGCCGCCATACAGGGCGGTGCGGGATCGGTGTACTTCGGCATCGGGAAACTCAACATGAGGTCCCGTTCCTCGAAGAACTTCACGCTCGAAGACCTGAAGGAGATCACCCGCATATGCGAT
>JAZBOU010000084.1:0-2470 GCA_036351275.1 Bacteroidales bacterium | reverse complement strand
TTGTATGCTTTCGGGGTGATCAGGCTGGTCTTGGCACCCGAGATGCGGTTCAGGATATGGTTCGGGTTATATACTTTTGGATCCAGTTCCATCCCTTTTACAATGTTACGGATCAAACGCCTTGAGTCTTCGGTATCGTAAATAGAGAAGTTGGATGGATAACCCAGCCGGTGGCCTTCCACGCGTAGTATGCGCGCAAAGATGCTGTGAAAGGTGCCCATCCACACATTGCGGGCATCATCGCTGCCCACAAGTTTCAGGATCCTTTCCTTCATCTCACGCGCTGCCTTGTTCGTAAAGGTCAGGGCCAGCACATTGAACGGGTCCACGCCCAGGGTGAGCAAATGCGCAACACGGTAGGTCAGCACACGGGTCTTGCCCGAACCCGCTCCGGCGATCACCATCGCAGGGCCATCGGTATGTACCACAGCCTTTTGCTGAGCTTCATTCAGTTCTTGCAGGATATCTTTTGCCATTGGTCCAAGTGGACACAAAAGTATTTGTTTTTTAGCTTCGGACCGTAGTATACCTGGTCAATTATTAACAATCTGGTCATTAGGCGCTGGGCTATGGGCTGCGGGCGTTAGGTACGTAACGATTTTGGATGATGGATGTTGGATGGACTTCAGAATTCGGCACCCTGCCTGCCGGTTTACCCGCCTTTGGCGGGCAGGCAAGGCCGGCACCCGGCACCCCGAACTCAACAAGACTTCCTGCGTACCCAATGTTTTCCTTTGAGCCCTCTATGGTAAAAGAGAGTATTTGATTTTAATCAGCTTTATTGCTATCTTTGAGTGGATAAAAGACCAAGGCAATGAGAAAGTTACTGACCTCGCTGTGGGTATTGTTAAATCTGAATCTGCTTTCGAATCCACTTGTCCCGCCCCCGGTGATAAGCGAATTCTTTTATAACGAAGGGGACTGGCAAATGGAGCTCTATTTTTCATGGGATTACCATCAATATTTCGATCTGCAGGGGTTCGAAGATCTAAGGCTGGCCACCAATGCAGGGACAGCCCTCTTCATTGAGGGGTTATCGTTCAGTTATGATTCCATTATGGTGATCGATCAAAGCATGTTAACCACTACTGTTGTTATTGACCCCGTACAGGATCATATACATATTGACTTTTCTGATGGCAGCGGTGGATGGACGTGGCAATCCGAAGGGATTGAATACGGCCCCGATCCACACCTATTTACCACCACCGGCCCCAAACCCGGCCAATCCATTTGCATACAGTACTTTTATAAATCGGGCTTTTTCTATTGGTGGGAACAAATAAAGCAATCACCCCCAACTATCGGAAGTGATCCCTTCAATGTGAATACACGTGTTACATTTAGCGGATATGTTTTTGACCAGAACATGCAGCCTGTAGAAGGCGTAAAGATCGCTTATTGCGACGATCTCCTCTGTACCGGAATTACGGTTCCCCCATACAGTTGCATCGAAACAGATGAATTCGGATATTTCTTTAACGATGCGTTATTCAGCGACTGGTATTTCTTTGAATTCACCAGGGGAGCAGTAATTTATTTATATGATACTATATTCCTTGAGCCGGATTCAAGTTATTATGAGGAATATGTCATGAATATGGTCGGGACGGCGGAGGACCACCTGGGCAACGAAGGAGAATACCGGATCAGCATCATCCCGAATCCCAACCGGGGGGAATTTATGATATCGGTAAACAGCAGGAATGAACATCCTCCCGATGCCGTATTGGAGTTTACAAGCGCAAATGGAGCCCTGATATGTTCACAGCCAGTTCCATACCTGGAAAAAGGAGAAAACCGGATACAATTCAATGGGTTAAAAGGGAAAAAATTAACTGAAGGCCTCTACATATGCACCCTGACTATCGGAAATAAAGTAAAATCAAGAACTAAAATATTGATCATTTATGAATAAACTCCTAATTCCCCTGGTATTCCTGTCTGTATTTGGCATTCAGGAAGCAAACGCACAACTTCCCGAGTTTTATCGTGAGGACCTCACATTTATCATCGACGACAGCAGCTTTACCGTAACAGGGTATTACTATTTCAAAAATAACAGTGATGAGAATGAGAAGTTCGACATGCTGTATCCATTCCCAAACCGGGAGCATTATGGAAAAGTAACTGACGTTTACGCTTATAAATATGGCAATCCGCTTCAGAATGCACTTCTTTATTACAGCAACAATACAGCCATGATCAACCTGGAGATCAAAGCAGGAAGCGTTACCATGCTCCGGATAGGCTATACTCAGGAGCTGCTTGGCAGAAAGGCGGAGTATGTCCTAACATCCACCAAGGCCTGGGGTAAATCCCTGAAAGAGGTAAACTACACCCTGATCGCACCCGAAAACCTGCAGATCGACTCCCTATCCTACCTGCCTGATTTCAGCAATACCAAATCCGGAAAGACCATTTACTATTACCATAAAGAGGATTTTATGCCCGACCGGGAGTTCGAGGT
>JAZBOU010000083.1:0-5695 GCA_036351275.1 Bacteroidales bacterium | reverse complement strand
CTGAACATCAGCCTGCAGATCTGTGCTAACCTGGCTGTGCTCTGCGAGCCCTTCCTTCCGTTCACGGCCCGAAAGCTCACAGCCATGCTCAATATGGATACGCTGCACTGGAACGATGCCGGCAACCCGGAAATACTGCCTGCAGGTCACCAGCTCAACAAAGCCGAATATCTTTTCGAGCGTATCGACGATAAGGTGATCGACACCCAGGTTCAGAAGTTGCTCGATACCAAAAAAGCCAATGAGATGAATGAAATAAAGGTAGACCCTGCAAAGGAAATGATCGACTATGATACCTTCTCAAAGTTGGATATCAGGATAGGCAAAATACTGGAAGCGGAGAAGGTACCGAAAACACAAAAACTCCTCAAGCTGAAAGTGGATACCGGGGTTGATGTGCGGACCGTGGTTTCAGGTATTGCCGAATATTATAAACCGGAAGACATTATTGGGAAAAAGGCCTGCTTCCTGATCAACCTGGAGCCAAGGAAGATCCGGGGTATTGAATCCAATGGCATGATCCTGATGGCAGAAAATACGGATGGCAGCCTGACCTTTGTTACCCCTGATGATGATTTTGAGCCGGGGTCGAAGATCAATTAGAATTTGAGCTTCCATTCTCTCCTTGGTCATTTCGATCGAAGGGAGAAATCTGTAGTAGAATGGGATACAGATTTCTCGTTACACTCGAAATGACTGTAAGGTTCTATCTATCTTCTTATCTTTGCCTTCAAATTTTATTCACAATGAACTTTGTAGAAGAACTTACATGGCGTGGGATGATCCACGACATCATGCCCGGAACGGAAGAGCAACTGGCGAAAGAAATGACCGCGGCTTATGTGGGCATTGATCCTACTGCTGATTCATTGCATATCGGACACCTGGTATCGATCATGATGCTCAAGCATTTCCAGCTGGCGGGGCATAAACCCATCGCCCTGGTCGGGGGTGCAACGGGCATGGTGGGCGATCCCTCCGGAAAATCGCAGGAGCGCAACCTGCTCGATGAAGCGACCATACGCAGCAACCAGGAAGGGCTGAAGAAGCAACTGGTAAAGTTCCTGGATTTCGACTGCGGGGATAATTCGGCCGTAATGGTGAACAACTACGACTGGATGAGCACCTTCAGTTTCCTCGACTTTGTGCGTGATGTGGGCAAACACATTACCGTGAACTATATGATGGCCAAGGATTCGGTAAAGACCAGGCTTGAGACCGGGATCTCTTTTACCGAATTCTCTTACCAGCTTGTACAGGGCTACGATTTTCTTTTCCTGTTCGAGAACCATAACTGCAAATTGCAGATGGGCGGTTCCGACCAGTGGGGAAACATCACCACCGGAACAGAGCTGATCAGGCGAAAGGTCGGCGGCGAAGCCTTTGCTTTGACCTGCCCGCTGATCACCAAGGCCGATGGCGGAAAATTCGGCAAGACCGAAGAAGGCAACGTATGGCTTGATCCCGAGAAAACATCACCCTATAAATTCTACCAGTTCTGGCTGAATGCTTCTGACGAAGACGCCGCAAAATGGATCCGTATCTTCACATTGAACAGCAAAGAACAAATTGAGGCACTGGAAAAAGAACATGCAGAAGCACCGCACCTTCGCCCCTTGCAAAAAGCACTGGCTGAAGAGCTGACCGTCCGTGTCCACTCACGCGAAGATTATGATGCAGCCGTGGAAGCTTCACAGATCCTGTTTGGCAAAGGAACCACAGAAACCCTCCGGAAACTTTCAGAAGATATGTTGCTCAGTGTATTCGAAGGCGTGCCCCAGTCGGAAGTACCGGAAAGCGTAGTGACCAAAGGCACCGGCATCCTTGAATTCCTGGCCGAATCAACCAGCATCTTTGCTTCCAAAGGAGAAGCAAGGAGGATGATCAAGGATAATGCGGTTTCGGTAAACAAAGAGAAAGTTGGAGACGACTTTGTGGTTTCTGAAAAGGACTTGCTCAATAGCAAGTATATTCTCATTCAAAAAGGGAAGAAGAATTATTTTTTGGTTAGGACAGTTTAACCTGACACCTCCTTTTTTCAATCATTCATTCTGAGTGATTATTGATTAGATCCTAATGATTATTGGAGAGTGGTATTGTAGAAATTTGACCGATCTGATATCAGAATTCTACATTACCAATCTTCACTAATATCTAATCATTAGGATATCATCATTAAAAAAAACTCTGTCTTTGGGTGTGACATTTTTCAAATTTGGGTATTAATAAGTATGAAGACAATATATCAAACATCCGAACTGGAAGACCGCCTGGTTGAATTTAGTGTCAAAATTGTTGACCTGGCTTACAAATTACAATCTAACTCTGAATTAAGGTCTTTGACAAATCAGATCCTTAAATCTGGGGTATCCCCTGCGTTAAACTATGGGGAGGCAATGCATGCTGAGTCAAAAAAGGACTTTATACATAAGATGAAAATAGCATTAAAGGAGCTTCGCGAAACTCACATTAGCTTAAAGATCTTCTTTAAGATAAGTCGTGTTCCTTTCAAGAATGAAATAGCTGTATTAAAGGAAGAGAACAATGAGTTGATCGCTATTTTTGTAAGTAGTGTAAAGACTGCTCAAAACAATCTTTTACTGGAAACCAGTAAAAAGCTTTGACATTCATTCGAGAACTCTGAATTCATTCAACCCCAATCTTCAATAATCAATAATCAATAGGATTTCATCACTCAATATCCCACTCAACCCCGTCCTTGGTGTCTTTTATGACAAGGCCCAAGGCAGTAAGCTGATCCCTGATCTTATCGGCTGTCGCAAAGTCCTTATTGAGTTTGGCTTCGTGGCGGAGTTGCAGTAATGTTTCGATCAGCTTACTGCTGAGATCATCTTTGCTTTCTGCTTCACCTTCTGCCTTAAGTCCCAGGATATCATTTACAAAAACCAGGTATAGCTCTTTGAGCATGGAAAGATTTTCTTCATCGATCTTTGCTTTCCCGTCCTTGATGGAATTGATGATCTTGACGCCATCGAAGAGATGGGCGATGAGGATAGGGGAATTGAAGTCGTCGTTCATGGCTTCGTAGCACTTCGCTTTCAGCTCCGCTATGTTTACCGATTCTTCGGCATTGCCGTTAGCCTGGAGTTTTTCCATTACTTCCATGGCGGCCATCATACGCCGGTAGCCTTTTTCAGCCGCCTGAAGGGCCTCGTTCGAAAAATCGAGGGTGCTGCGGTAATGGGCCTGCATGATGAAGAAACGGATGGTCATGGGGCTGTATGCCTGTTTGAGCAGTTCATGTGAGCCGGTGAAGAATTCCTCCAGCGACACGGCATTGCCCAGCGACTTGCCCATCTTCTGCCCGTTAATGGTGATCATGTTGTTATGCATCCAGTAGCGTACCGGCATCCTGCCGTTGGCGGCCACGCTTTGTGCGATCTCCGACTCGTGGTGGGGGAACAAAAGGTCCATGCCTCCGCCATGGATGTCGAACTCTTCACCCAGGTAGCGTGTGCCCATGGCCGAGCATTCCATATGCCAGCCGGGAAAGCCGTCGCTCCATTCCGAGGGCCAGCGCATGATGTGTTCGGGGGCGGCTTTTTTCCATAGGGCAAAGTCGAAGCTGTTCTTCTTTTCCTGCTGTCCGTCGAGTTCACGGGTGGTAGCCATAAGCTCTTCCACCTTCCTGCCGGAAAGGATGCCATAGGGATGTTCCTTGTTGTATTTTTCCACATCGAAATAGACCGAACCTTCTGATTCATAAGCATATCCTGCATCCAGTATCTTTTTGATCATACTCATCTGTTCGATGATATGGCCTGATGCATGAGGTTCGATGGAGGGGTCGAGCACGTTAAGCAGATGCATGGCCCTGTGGTAGGAGTTGGTATAGTACTGCACTACCTCCATGGGTTCCAGGTCTTCCAGCCTTGCTTTCCTGGCGATCTTGTCTTCCCCTTCATCGGCATCATTCTCGAGGTGGCCTACATCGGTGATGTTGCGCACATAGCGTACCTTGTATTCAAGGTGCTGCAGGTAGCGGAACACCAGGTCGAAGGTGATGGCCGGGCGGGCATGGCCCAGGTGGGGATCGCCGTATACCGTCGGGCCGCATACATACATGCCTACATGGGGTGCATTGATGGGTTCAAAAAGTTCTTTCTTTCTCGTAAGGCTGTTGTATATGAATAGCTTATTCTCCATTGTTCTGAGGATTATGGTGCAAATTTACTGAAAATCACCATTCGTGAAATTCGAAATCCGAAATCACAAAATTCGAAACAATATCGAAATCCCCAAATTCAAATATTCAAACATGTTTTGAATTTGAAAAATTTATGCTTTGAATTTGTTTAGAATTTGGGTTATTAGAATTTCGGATTTACCCGGTTTGGCCCCCAATGCGGACATAAAAAGCCCCCCGAGTACTCGGGGGGCCAAACCGGAATGTGCATGCTCTTAAATAAATTATTTAAGAACACCCAGCTCTTTTCCAACCTTTGTAAAGGCGGCAATGGCTTTGTCGAGGTGCTCGCGTTCGTGTCCGGCGCTCAGCTGTACACGGATACGGGCTTCGCCCCTCGGTACTACCGGGAAGTAGAACCCGATAACATAAATTCCTTCTTCGAGCAGCTTGGATGCCATCACCTGCGATAGTTTGGCATCGTAGAGCATCACGGCGCAGATGGCTGACTTGGTTGGCTTGATGTCGAATCCGGCAGCTACCATCTTTTCCACGAAATAATCGGTGTTTGCGTGCAGTTTGTCCTGCAGCTCATGTGTTTCGGCCATCATGTCGAACATGGCGATGCCTGCGTTGGCAACCATGGGCGGGATGGAGTTTGAGAAGAGGTACGGACGCGAGCGCTGGCGCAGCATCTCGATGATCTCTTTCTTACCGGTGGTGAATCCGCCAATGGCACCGCCAAAGGCCTTGCCCAGTGTACCGGTGATGATATCGACCTCACCGCGGATGTTGAAGAGTTCGGTCACACCGCGGCCGGTCTCACCCACAACACCTGCCGAGTGGCACTCATCCACCATGATCATGGCATCGTATTTCCTGGCCAGCTCGTTGATCTTGTCCATGGGGGCCACGTTTCCGTCCATGGAGAAAACACCGTCGGTGACGATGATCTTGAAGCGGGCATCTTTAGCTTCGATCAGCTTGGCTTCCAGGTCTTCCATATCGGCATTTTTGTAACGGAAGCGCTGTGCCTTGCAGAGCCTGACACCGTCGATGATGGAGGCATGGTTGAGGGAGTCGGAGATGATGGCATCCTCGGGTCCGAGCAGGGGCTCGAACACACCGCCGTTGGCATCGAAGCAGGCAGCGTAAAGTATGGTATCTTCCGTGCCGAAGAACTCGGCGATCTTTGCTTCCAGGGTCTTGTGCAGGTCCTGTGTACCGCAGATGAAACGTACCGACGACATGCCGTAGCCGTGTGAGTCGAGGGCTTCCTTGGCAGCGGCTACCAGCTTGGGGTGGTTGGAGAGGCCCAGGTAGTTGTTGGCACAGAAGTTCAGCACATCGTCGCCGGTGTTGATCCTGATATCGGCTTTCTGCGGGCTAACAATGATGCGCTCTTCTTTATACAGTCCCGCTTCTTTTATATTACTCAATTCTTCCTGAAGAAAATCTTTGATCTTTCCGTACATGATATTATGCTTTAATGTTTATTGTTCATTTATTAACAGGGAATGCAAATATAAAATATAAATTTTAACCTTT
>JAZBOU010000082.1:0-3182 GCA_036351275.1 Bacteroidales bacterium | reverse complement strand
TGATCCGGGACCGGGAGGTAAGTTCAGGTATATTATTTCAAATTTAACAACTTGATTTTTACCACAAAGAACGCAAAGGATATCACAAAGGGCACAAAGAAAATCACCTAGCCCTTAACACCTAACGCCCAGCACTTTTTGGATTTTACAATAAAAAAATATAAAGAACTCCTGATTGCCCTAAAAGAGGCGGGCTATAGTTTTCAAACCTTCACCGAATTTTTGGAAGAGCCCGCAGAAAAAACAATTATCCTGCGTCATGATGTGGATGAAAGGGCGAAAAATGCCCTGAAAATGGCCATTATTGAACACAAACTCGGGATCAGGGCAAGCTATTATTTCCGTATAGTCGGGATCAGCAATAAGCCCGGGATAATAAAAGAAATAGTAATGATGGGCCACGAAATAGGGTACCACTATGAAGATCTTTCAGCGTGCAATGGCGATATAGCAGCTGCGCTGATGCGTTTTGGTCAGAATCTGGATTATTTTCGCAGCTTTTATCCGGTAAAAACGGTCTGTATGCACGGAAGCTCCATGTCGGATCACGATAACAGGCAGATCTGGGAGCATGCGCAGCTGGATGATTTTGGACTGATTGGTGAACCATACCTGTCTGTGGATTACCGGAAGGTGTTTTACATCACCGATACGGGTAGACGATGGGATGGGAGCAAGTACAATGTGCGGGACTTTGTACAGCACAAGCAAGAAATGGACTTTCATAAAACGAATGACATTATTGCAACTGTGGATAACGGAAAATTTCCCCAGCAGGCGATATTGCAGTCACATACACTCTGGGCCTCTAACTTTGCAGAATGGTACTGGTTGGAGTTGCGTGAATTCCTGAGGAATAGTTTTAAGGTCCTGGCCCTTCGGGCGCCCGGCGTGAAAAAGTTTCTCTACCGATTAATTAAGTTATACAGCAAGTAAATGGCTGCCAGCTACTGCCTTTTAACAAATGATGTAGAAACGACCTCTATCGTGAACAATCGATTGTCTGATCAAACAGGTGATCTCGTCTTACGTGAAGGCATGCCTGCATTGCTTGATCTGTATGCACGTTACAATGAGAAGACCACCTTTTTCTTTACAGGCTATATAGCAGAACTATATCCCGAAGTAGTACGGATGATAGTTCCCTATGGACATGAGGTCGCTTCTCATGGCCTTACACACGAAGTTGATCAGGCATTTGATATATTGAACCTGGAACAGCAGATCGATCATCTAAGGCGCTCCAAAGCCATACTGGAAGATATTTCGGGGCAGGAAGTGATCACGTTCAGGGCACCTGCTGCAAGAGTGAACAGGCATACACCTCTGGCACTGAAAGAAACCGGATTCAAAATAGACAGCTCCGTAGCATCTCAGCGCTTTGATATGTTCCTGTCGCTGGGTTCCCTGAAAAAACTGAACTGGCTCATCGCTCCGCGAAAACCTTATTTTACGCGAGAGGATAACCTGTGGAAAAAAGGTGATGGAGATATACTGGAGATCCCGATCTCTGCATTCCTTATGCCGTATATAGGTACGACCCTGAGAATATTCCCGTTTTTTTCCCGTCAATTGCGAAAAGCCCTGGCTGCGGAAAGTTTAAGAACAGCAAAACCCATCGTTTTCCTCACGCACCCAAATGAATTTATTGAAGAAGAAAAAGAGGGCAAGGGGGTAAACAGGCGCTCAGGAAATTTCCTGGCATACCTGTTTAGCGATGTGATCAGATCGCAACTAAAATTAAAAAACCTGGGAAATAAAGCTGTGCCTTTGTATGAGAAAGAAATAGAATACTTTTCAAATAAAGGATTCAATTTTACAAGCTGCAGGGAATTTTACGAAAACTATAGTAAAAACAAATAATCTTATGCCGGCAAACGAAGTACTCGAATTTTATAACCTGAAAGGATTTAGCGGCAAGCTGATCTATGGATTCAGGTTCGTATGGCGGTTTTTCCTCGATAAACTGGCCTTTTTCTGTTTTGTGAAAAGCTGGAGAACGGCCATTCACCGATGGAGGGGAGTGAATATTGGCAAAGGCGTATATATTGGCCACGAAGTGATGTTTGACCGGGTATTTACTGATCAGATCTATATTGGTGACCATACCTCTGTCGGCGACAGAACTATAATTACGGCGCATGCCAATATACCTTCCGATACTCCTTTGAAAAAACTTTATCCCAGGAAAGTCATGCCGACAAAGATTGGCAAAGGCGTTTGGATCATGCCCGCCGTCATTATTGCGCCGGGTGTTACCGTAGGTGATGAGTCTGTAATTGCAACCGGCTCAGTAGTTACCAAAGATGTACCCCCAAGGACGATGGTAGCTGGTGTGCCGGCAAAAGTGGTAAAAGAATTAGGTGAGGATCTCGAGCGAAATAAAAACTGAGGACTGGCAGGAGTTTGTCAGTAATCACCCTGACGGAAATGCTTTCCAGACCCCCGGGATGTATGATTTTTTTGCGACGGTGAAGAGATTTTCTCCTCTTGCAATAGGCGCATTTGATGAAAATAATGAGCTATGTAGCATTTTGACTGGACTGTTTATTCGCGAAAAAGAGGGAATTGGCAAACTGCTATCCTGTCGTTTTGTGATTTATGGCGGGCCCCTCATTAAGGGAGATGAAGAACAAAAAAGACACTGCCTGGACCTGCTGCTTGGAGAACTGGTAAAACAGACCGGAAAAAAAGCATTGTTTATCCAGTTCAGGAATTATTTCAGCTGGGAAGGATATATTGATGTGTTTGAAAAACACGGGTTTACGCTCCTGGACAGGTTGAACTATATTGTTCGGCTACGGGAGGCCAGGGACCGGAGACCGGCTACCGGAGACCGGAAACCCGAAAGTAAGGATTTAAGAATTACAAATGAAGAACCAGCAACCAGTAACCGGCAACCAGTAACGATATCAAGGGAGAGCATCCTGTTTACATTAAGTGCCACCCGGAGGCGACAGATCCGAAAAGGCCTTGCCAGCGGGGCGGAGATCATTGAACCGGAAAATGTTGAACAGGTCAGGGAGTTTTACGATATCCTCTATAAGCTGTACCGTTACAAAGTACGCAAACCCCTTGCCGACTGGTCCTTTTTCGAAAGCTTCTACAATCAATCAGCCCCGCGAACCACGAACCGCGAACCACACACCGGCATTGGAATCATCCGCCTGATCCGTTTCAAC
>JAZBOU010000081.1:0-30652 GCA_036351275.1 Bacteroidales bacterium | reverse complement strand
TACCCTGGCCAGTAAAGGACTGAACCTGGTCATGATCGATAACCAGAAAGAAAAAATGGAATACCTCGCCGGTAAGATCAATGCGGAACATGGTATAAAAACCTCCACCCTTCACCTTGATCTTGCCGGGAAAGATGCCACGCAGCAGATCATGGATCATTGCCGTGATATGGACTGCGGACTGCTGGTTTATAATGCTGCCTACAGCAGGGTTAAACCATTTATGTTGAATACAGATGAAGACTTTATGAATTATGTAGGTATTAATACCTATGCGATTCTTAAGCTCGTTCATGCTTTTTCAGGCAGGATAATTGAAAAGAAGAGGCCGGGAGGGGTCATACTGATGTCATCCCTTGCCGGCTTGATCGGCATGCAACTGGTAGCCTCCTATGCCGCAACGAAGGCTTTTTCCTGGAACCTTGCAGAGGCACTTCATCACGAATTGAAACCACACCAAATAGATGTGATGGCCTGCATTGCAGGGGCTACTGCAACCCCGCCATACCTGGCAACGAAGCCAAAATACGGAAGGATCAAACCCCAGGTCATGGCTCCTGCTTCAGTGACTGAAGAAGCAATACGCAAACTGGGGAAAAAGGCCAGGCATATATGTGGGTCGGCGAACAGGATGAATTACTTCATCCTTACCCGCTTGTTGCCGAGGGGAGTTGCATCCGGCATGGCAAACAGGGTTATGAAGAAAATGTACACCTATGAATAAGGCCCTACTTCCCGCAGGTTTCATCACCGTGTTGCTCATATCCCTGATCTTCATGTGTTCAGGATGTATCAAACAAAACAGCGGTTTACCAAATATCATTATTATTTTTATCGACGACCAGGGATATGCAGACCTGGGATGTTATGGCGCCACTGAAATCAAAACTCCGAATATTGACAGGTTGGCGGATGAGGGCGCCCGCTTTACCAGTTTTTATGTTTCAGAAGCTGTTTGCAGTGCCTCGAGGTCATCCCTGATGACGGGCTGTTATGCTCAACGTGTAGGTATAAGAGGAGCTCTTTCACCCTTTGCCATGACCGGACTGAGTCGCGATGAAACGACCATCGCATCTATGCTGAAGCAAAAAGGGTATTCGAACTGCATGGTAGGAAAATGGCATCTCGGCAACCAGCCGGAATTCCTTCCTATTCATTACGGATTTGATGAATACCTGGGCATCCCTTACTCCAATGATATGTGGCCGGTAGGATATGACGGCAGGAGATTGGAGGAAGGATACAAAAGCATATATCCTGAACTACCTCTCATAGAAAATGATTCAGCAATCGCAACCTTCAGGGATCTCAACGCCCAGGACAGCATAACAGGTATTTATACCCGTAAAGCCGTTGAATTCATTCAACAACATAGCGACAGGCCATTTTTCCTCTACCTCGCCCATAGCATGGTACATGTTCCGCTGGCTGTCGATATACGGTTCAGAGGCTCAAGTGAACAGGGCATGTATGGTGATGTCATGCATGAAATCGACTGGTCGGTGGGTGAGATCCTCAAAACATTGGAAGATTTAGGATTGGATGAAAATACATTGATAATCTACACAAGTGACAATGGTCCGTGGTTGAATTTTGGCAAGCATGCCGGTTCGGCTTATCCGCTGCGCGAGGGGAAAGGAACTGCATGGGAAGGTGGGGTGAGGGTTCCCTGCATCATGCGCTTCCCGAATATGATCACCGGTGGAAAAGAAGTAATGCAAATGGCTTCCACCCTGGATATCCTTCCGACAATAGCATCAATTACCGGGGCTCCCCTTCCGGAAAAGGAGATCGACGGAATAAACATCTTTCCACTGTTAGCGGAAAATACCAGTGTACACCTACGGAATGAGTTCCTGTATTTCTACGAGGGAGGGTTATGTGCTGTCAGAAGAGGCAAGTGGAAGCTTGTGGTTCCGCATAGCTATCGGTCCTATGAAGGCGTAGAACCCGGAAAAAATGGTATGCCCGGTCCTTACAGCCGTGGAAAGTCAGGAACAGAACTGTACAACCTGGAAGAGGATGTAAGCGAGCTTCAAGATGTTTCATCACAGTATCCTGAAATAGTAAAAGCACTGTCGGCACTGGCCGACAGTGCCAGGCAGGCACTGGGCGACCGGATTACAGGGATCAGGGGTGCCGACAATCGGTCACCCGGCAGGATAAGAATGAATGATGAACGTATTGATCATAGCGCAAGGGGGATGAAATATACCCTTGAATATATGCCCAGCCAAAGGTACCCGGGTGGCACCGGGAATGCACTTACCGACGGCTACCTGGGCTCACTCGAGTTTACCGACGAGAGCTGGATGGGATTCCATGGCGATGATGTGGATCTTTATCTTGACCTGGGGAAAGAAACTGCAATCTCTTCCATTGAAATAAGCTGCCTCCAGAACCAGGCTTCCTGGATCTTTCTGCCGGAAGAAATTACGATCTTATCATCAGCTGACGCCCGCCATTTCAATCCCAGGCACCATATACAGATCAAAGCAAAAGAGAAAAACCTTAAGGTGGTTAAACGCAAATTTTCATTCGAAAAAGAATTTGAAGCTCGATACCTGAAGATCGTAATCACGAATATTGGCAAATGCCCCGAATGGCATCCCGGAAAAGGAGAGAATGCCTGGGTATTTGTGGATGAGATCGTTGTAAAATAACGAATAATGAACATGGAACATGGAATGTAGAAGTATAATTCCATGATCCTTATTCTATGTTTATAATTCAATGTTTTCCTCAGGGTTTCTAAATGCTCAAGTATAGAAAACACTTGCAATTACTTTTTTAAATTGTTATCTTTGAGTTAATTACAATACGAATATGCTGTATTGGCATTGTGAAATAATAATACTAACCCAAAAACCACTTCCTATGAAAATTAAATCTACCCTACTTATTGTGCTTTTAATGACCTGCTCATGGGCAATTTCACAGAACAACAAAGCCGAAACGATCACTGCCGAGTACGGACCACCGGCAGAAGCCGATGTCTGGACCCAATATACTATTCCGCTTACCGCAGAGACCTTCGGAGTGGATGAGTCAACATTGGATCTGGTACTCGCCAATGTCAACTCTTTCTGGATCCGCACTGAGATGCATACAGGCGATGATATAGGCGGAATCGATGATGTCTTTGTAGGGACAGCCTACTTCAGCAATTTTAATACATCTTCGGAAGGCTGGAGTTCAGGTGGTGACGGAACCATGGAATGGATGAATGCGGGAGGTTATGAAGGAGGATTCCTGCAGATCAGTGACTGGGCCATCGGTGAATGGCACTGGCTGATATCCCCCGCATCCTGGGCCGGCGACTGGTCAGCTTTGAAAGGACAGGATATCACCTTCTGGTACAAGACAAACAGGCCCAGCTATTCAGCCATCGTTAAGATAACAACAGAAACCATGGACAGGCTGGTTATAAATACCGTGGTCAGCAATACGATTCTGCCCGACGATTCAGTCAGGGTTGAACTGGAGGTATTCCCACCACCGATAGAAAATATAGCTGTGAACATAACCTCTTCTGATAATAGTTGCATAAATGTACCTTCCCAGGTGATTGTTCCTGCAGGAGCATCAAAGGTCGAATTTTACATCAGTGCAGCTCCGGGCGCCAGTATAGGCTGCCAGTCGGTGATAGAAGCAACATATGCAAATTTCATTACTTCAAGAGTTACCATGCAGGTACTGGATGACTATGGCGTTGGAGAAAATGATATGTCACAATACATTGATATTTTCCCAAATCCCTGTGATGGCAAATTAAACCTTACAAACACATCAGGATTTGCCATTGAACAGCTGAAGTTGATCAACCTGTGCGGAAATACTGTTATGGAATTGCAACACGGGAACCTGGATAAGATCACCATGGACCTGACAAATCAGTCTGCAGGAATATATTTCCTCCAGGTATTCATTGATAACAGGGTTTTCACCTCGAAGGTGATAGTGAAATAAAGAATCATGAACATGGAACATGGAAGTGTACTTCAACATTCCTTGTTCCATGTTCTTTGTTCATTATTTCATCGGCTGTCCGCTCATCCAGGGTGCTCCGGCATCGATCAGTTTCTGCTCAAAAGCAGGGATGGTTCCTTCAACAAGTACCTTAAGTTCTGACTTGAGTGGTTCAAACTCTTTTTCTGCAATCTCCAGGTTTAAAATCTGGTCTCCGGTCGGTCCATAGGTCAGGTTATTCACCCCTCCCCAGGATGTGTATAGCCTCGTATTGATCGACGGGCGATCGTACTCGCTCAATTCCCTTTTTGCAGGATCACCGTATACCTTTTCTTTAAATTCGGCCAATTGCCGTTTAATGGTGTACAATTCCTCATACAACTCCCCGGGAGGAGTTTCCATCTGCCCGAGTGCATTCTCCATCCCTTTAACTTTCTTTTCGGCCTCCTTGAAAAATATTTCAGCAACATTCAAGGATTCCCTGAGCGCAAAGATGTCATCCCTGAACTTATCAATAGTTTCCTGGTCCTGTGGAGGAATGGCTGATTCGAAGTATTTGACCACTTCAAACTCTACCGGCCCGGCCAACTCGGTGATCTTTCCTTCTTCTTCTGATGCCAGGCTAACGGTATATTTGCCAGGCAGGACAAACGGGCCACGGGGTGTCCAGCTGTTTTCTTCATGAATATCGATGGGTGCACTGCCCATAGCTCTCATATCCCATGTTACCCTGTGAAATCCTTTTCCTGTTGGTCCAGTGAGCTTATTGATCACATTGCCATCCATATCTTTTATCGTAAGCCATATCTTGGGTTCTTCTTCAAGCCTTTCTTCCTTCAGCACTTCCCAATCGGGAAAAACCAGGGGTTCGTCTTCTTTAATAAGCTTAGCTTCTGCTTTCTTTCGTTCCGATTTTTTGGTCGTAATGCCTTCGGCCAGGTGATATGTGATCATTGCACCAAAAGCAGGATTCTCACAGGTCCACATGGCTGCTCCCTGTGATCCCGCCCCCATTCTCCTGGGGTACATCCATGCCTCCCTGATGGGGTAGAGTCCGGCATCCTCCTTGAGCTTTTCGGCTGTAACTTCCCTTAGCGGGGCGATATCGTCAAACACAAAGAATCCCCTGCCAAAGGAAGCGCATACCAGGTCGTCACGCTCTTTTTGTATAACCAGGTCGCGGAATGAAATAGTAGGAACGCCGCCTTTCATCTTGATCCATTTTTCACCGGCATCAATACTGAAAAATATCCCATATTCTGTAGCCAGGAAAAAGAGTTCAGGGTCTATATAATCCTGAACGATGCGCCATACCAGGTAATTTTCCGGCAGGTCGCCCGTGATCGACTTCCAGCTCTTTCCACGGTCAGTGCTTTTCAGGAGATAGGGTTTGAAGTCGCCGAACTTATGGTTGTCCAAAGCCACATAAACCGTATTTTCTTCAAACAGGTCGGCCTTGATGTCATTTACAAAGGCTGTCTCAGGAACATCCGGCAGGCTGCCCACTTCAATCTTTTTCCAGTTCTCTCCGCCGTCTTCGGTGACCTGGATCAGGCCATCGTCGGTACCGGTATAGATCAGGCCTTCCTTAATGGGCGATTCAGCCAGTGAGGTAATGGAATTATACTGCGACATAGCATCCACATCCCATGTAGCATCCCAGCTCCATGTCTGATCCATGATAGGCAGGGTAAAACGCTGCTGATCCCTGCTCAGGTCAGGAGAAATGGGTGTCCAGGTATCGCCACGGTTGTCGGAACGCCATACCCGCTGTGATGCAAAATACAATCTGGCAGGTGAATGGGGGCTAACAAGTATGGGTGAATCCCAGTTGAAGCGATCCTGTTTTTCACCTTCACCGGGGAGTGGCCTGATGCTTACCGATTCGCCCGTTTTCAGGTCAACACGGCCCAGGTATCCCTGTTGCGACTCGCAATATACGATGTCGGGGTTCCCGGGTTCAGTGGCAGGCTGGTGTCCGTCGCCACCATAGATCATGGTCCAGTCGTTGTTGGTAATGCCTTCATAGCGATCGGTCTGTGCCACACCACCCTGGGTGCCATTATCCTGTGTACCGCCAAAGACCTGGTAGAACGGTTTTGCATCATTCACGGCAACCTTATAGAATTGTGTTACCGGCAGGTTTGCGATATATCTCCATGTTGCTGAGCCGTCGAAGCTTTCATAGAGACCGCCATCGGTTCCCACGAGGTAATAGTCGGGATCGTCCATCCTGAATACCAGTGCATGGTTATCGGAATGCCTGTTGCGCTCATTCATGCGCTTAAAGGTCTTGCCGCCGTCGTCCGACTCCTGTATGCGCACATCCATTAAGTAGATCTTATCGAAAGTATGTGGGCTGGCCACCAGTTCCTGGTAGTAATGTGGTCCGGTTGCGCCTGAAACGGTCGATGACATCTTCTTCCATGAGGCACCACGGTTATCTGAGCGGTACACTCCGCCGGTGCGGCGGTCAAGCTCTATAGCTGCATAAAGAACATCCGGTTGCTGAAAAGATATTGCCAAACCGATCTTTCCCAGGTTTCCTGATGGTAATCCCTTCTTGAGCTGTGTCCAGCTTTCCCCTCCGTCAGTTGACTTGTGAATGCCCGAACCAGGGCCGCCTCCCATATAAGCTGCCACATTCCGGTGGCGTTGCCATGTTGCGGCATACAGCACATCCGGATCCCTGGGATCCATAACGATATCGGTTGCACCAACCCATTCGTCATCACCAAGTGTTTGCTCCCAGCTCTTTCCGCCGTCAATAGATTTATATATCCCCCTTTGTCCGCCTTTATTCCACAGGGGGCCCTGGGCAGCAACCCAGATAACATCGGAGTTTTGCGGATGAATGATGATCTTCGATATGTGTTGTGATCCTTCCAGTCCCATATTCTTCCAGCTTGCCCCGCCATCATCGCTGCGGTATACGCCATCGCCTATACCAACATGCCTTCCGCCAACATTTTCACCCGTACCGACCCATACGGTATGCGGATTACTGGGATCGACAGTAACACAGCCGGTTGAATAAACTTTTTCTCCGTCGAAAACAGGGTCCCATGTCGTCCCTGAGTTTATGGTTTTCCAAACCCCGCCGGATCCAACAGCCACATACCATACATTGTTATCCTCGGGGTGGATGGCAATATCTGCAATTCGACCCGATTTTAATGCAGGGCCAATATTTCGCGCCTTAAAGGCCGAGAAGGTAGCGGAATTCAGTGGAGATTTTTCTTCGTTGTTTTTTTCCTGGGAATAGCCAGTAAAACAGAAGCTGAGCAGCAGCATGCTGCCCGCTAATGCGCGTAACGCTTTTTTCATGGAAGTAGAGTATTAATTTACCCAAAGCTATGAAATCATTTGCAAAACAACAACTTCATACTTGAATGGGAAGCGCAAAATGAATATATTTGTTTTACATCCTAAACTATCGTGTTATGAAACCAATCAGCCGACGTAATTTCCTGAAATCATCAGCCTTTATTGGTGGAAGTGCATTGAGTGCCTCCATGATCCCGAAATTCCTGAAAGGAAGTACACTTCCCGGAATCCCGGATATTGTCAGCATTCCCTCTGATGACCCCATGAAAAATATTTCTAAAGTCCTGGAGCCATTCGGAGGTATTGAGGCTTTTGTTAAACCCGGTCAATCGGTGGGCTTCCTGCTGAACAGTCCCTGGCAACACCAGGGATATTTTACGCATCCCGATATAGGGTTAAGCATGCTGAAGCTATGCAAAGATGCAGGTGCAGGGAAACTTTTTTGCTACAAACCTGTACGCGAAGATTACTGGCAGGAAAGCAGGTATTATGAAGAAATGAAACCCATCCTGGATGAACTTGTCTATGGCGACGAAAGGGTGACTGTTGATATCCCGGATGGGAAGTACATGAATTCGGCCGAGGTCTTTAAAATTTTCATGGAAACGGATGTTTTTATCAACATTCCAGTTGCAAAACACCATAACGGAACGATATTTTCCGGTATGCTTAAAGGACTGATGGGTGTGTCATCAAGAGATACAAACAGGCACATGCATTCCCCTGACGGAGAGTATACTTACGACAAGGAAGAATACCTGGCAGGATGTATCGCTGACCTGAACCTGGTGCGTAAACCCGACCTGTGTATCATGGATGCAGATACCTGCGCATTGAATAATGGACCAAGGGGACCCGGTGATACTACATCGCCGAAACAAATTCTTGCCGGAACCGATCCCCTTGCAATGGATGTTTATGCAGCAAAACTGATCGGTATGGAACCCGAAGATATTATTACTTTTACCAAGGCTAAAGAACTAAATTTAGGAAATAACGACTTAAATACAATTCATGTCGCACGGTAGATTCGACAACCCGGTAGTGGCTGCACTGGCGGGTTTCAAAGACTTATTCAGAAAGCAGGAATTTGCAGACAGGTTATCGGAAAATGATCGTTTCGATGATCGAATATGCCTGGTAACCGGTGCCAATTCGGGCCTTGGATTTGCCATTGCAGTGGAGATGGCAAGGCGTGGTGCCCGTGTAATTTGCACCACACGCCGACTGCAGGATGAAACATTGCAAAAAATAAAAACCCTGAGTGGCTCCGAAAAAGTTGAAGTACGTAACCTTGACCTCAGCAAGCTTGAAAGTATACATGCGTTCATTGATAAACTGCAGGCCGATAAAGTCACGCTGGATGGCGTTATCCTCAATGCAGGTGTGGCATTGCCCGGTTCACGGAAAACAGCATCCGGACAGGATGAGATGTTCCTCGTGAACTATCTTTCCAATGTTATGTTGTGCACCCTGCTGCTGAACAAGGGCATCGTTACAAGGGGAAATGAAAACAAGAAATTCAAGCCGCGCTTTTTGTTCATCTCATCGGATTCACACCAGGGTTCATCATTTATCGATTATGATGAATTCGGGAAATACATCAACTATGGTGTAAAAAAAGGTATAGCAAATTACAGTTATTTCAAGCTGATCCTCAATACCTATGCAACGGAACTTTCGCGGCAGCTGAACAAAGACAAAGTTGATGTGGGCGTGAATGTGATCTGTCCCGGGCCGGTACATTCAAACATAACAAAAGAAGCTCCCTGGCTGCTCAGGATGATCCTCAAGGCCATTTTCAAGGTTATTTTCCGTTCACCCAAAAAGGCAGCCCTGCCGGTAGTTTATATGACCGTTTCCCGTGATTATGAAGGGAAAACCAATGCATACCAGCATATGTTCAAGCACAAGGAAATGGATGAAAAGGTGTACATCCCGGAAGAGGGGAAGAAGCTTTGGGACAGATCCTATGAGCTCTGGAAAAGCATAGATCCCAAAGCTGAAGTTCTAAATTCTAAACTCTAAACGGAAGGAGCATTGCGACTTCCTTCTTATAATCAGCATATTGCGGCCTTCGCTGAAGTTCCCGCTTTTCAAGCATGGGAATACTTATGAATACGAACATCAGTGTAACCGTTAACGGTCCTGCAATGGTCCACCACATATCATATCCGGCTGCCAGTGAAAAGAAATACAATCCCCACCAGGTCGAGATCTCGCCCAGGTAATTGGGATGGCGGTTCGTCCTCCACAGGCCTTCACGCATCAGTTTCCCTTTGTTATCCGGATTCATTCTGAACTTTTTCATCTGCTCATCAGCAACAAATGCGATCCCAACAGCAAATATCATGGTAGCCAGACCCAGCACAAACCAGATATTATACTCCATGCCTGGCCCATGGAAGATCTGCAACATCGACATGCAAGCCAGGAATACCATGATGGTTGGGAAGAGGTGTATGCCCAGGAAACTGATCGGCCAGTAAAAGCCCGGGAAGCTCTTCCTGAAGTCGCGGTACCGCCAGTCTTCGTGCTTCATGCCCGGCCATCCCCGGTAAAAATTAAGGGTTAGCCTGAGCCCGTATAGGAACACCATGAATAATACGATCATCTCAGCGATGGTAATCTCCATTAATGGTCCTGCCAGGAAAACGGCGATCACAAAGGGCTGCACACTCCAGTAGGGATCATACATGGATGAATTGTTGAAAACGACTGAAAAAATAAAAACCACGATGGTGCCAATTACATCAGCGATCAGGATCTTCCATAACAGGTCCATTTCCGGGATCCATCGCCAGGTGAGCATAACCACCAGTATGGCAATTACATAAACAAACAGGTTTACTACAACGCTTAAAGTCTTATTCATAAGTTTAGTTTTAATTTCATCTAACACTCAACACCCAAAACCCAACACTTTATCAGTCGTAGAGACTGATAAACTCGTACCCATTCCCTGACCATTCCAGGAAACGCTTCATATCCTCTATGCTGATCACCAGGCTGGCTGTATTGATATTCGGGTGAAAGCTCACTTTTTCTTCCTTCAGCAGATTCTCATCAATGAACAGGTAAACATGGTTTTCTTCATCGTTGATCAATCCAAACAGGGAAACCGAGCCCCCTTCCAGTCCCAGGTATTTCTTGAGCCGCCTGGGGCTGGCGAAAGTAAGCTTTCCCTGTTTCAGGCGCTGCTCCAGGTCACGGATATCAAGTTTGTACCTGTGATCGCTGATCACCAGGTAATGGCGGTTGCCTTTGTGGTTGCGAAAAAAGATATTCTTGCAATGCGCCGAATCAATATCCTTCCAGTATTTCAGGGCCTCCTCTACTGTAGGACCGGGCGGATGTTCATGGTACTCATAAGCTATTCCAAGTTCATCAAGGATATGATAAAGCCGGGGATCTCCGTTCATCATCGAATGCTTTTCGGCAAATATATGAATTCCATAACTTTGTTGAAAGACGATTTTTATGCATGACCGGCCCGACATACGCAAGCAATTGAAATCGAGCATATTGTTGCTCGACGGAGCCATGGGGACCATGCTTCAGTCCTCTGGCCTGGATGAAAAAGATTTCCGTGGAGAGCAATTCAGGGATCATATGTCCCCCCTAAAAGGAAATTTCGATATACTATCACTAACCCGGCCGGAACTCATCACACAGCTGCATCATGCATACCTCGAAGCAGGTGCCGACATCATCACCACCAATACTTTCAATGCAACTTCTGTTATGCAATCAGGTTTTGATACCGGTAACATGGCTTATGAGATAAACCTGGCAGCAGCAAAACTCGCCAGGGCAGCAGCAGAATATTATACTGGATTGAATCCCGGTCAGCCGCGCTTTGTTGCAGGATCCATGGGGCCAACCAACAGGACATCCTCCCTTTTTTCGGACCGTGAGCCTTCAGGAAGCCAGTTTATAAGTTTCCCGGAATTATATGATGCTTACAGGGAGCAGGCCAGAGGGCTTGTAGACGGTGGAGCTGATATACTATTGCTTGAAACGATCACGGATATTTCAAATGCCAGGGTTGCTTTGTATGCCATAAACGATGTGTTCATTGAGAAGGACTTCGGGCTCCCCATCATGATATCCTTTACCGTTACAGGAAAAGATGGACACATTATTGCGGGCTATCCACTTAACATACTATTGCAAATACTATCTGACCCGCACATATTCTGCATTGGTTTAAACTGTGGTTCCGGCATTGATCACTTGATCCCGTATATCAATGATCTTGCATCACTATCAACATATTATACTTGCTTTTTTCCCAGTGCCGGCATACCTGATCATAAAGGAAGATATGCAGGTACACCGAAAATAATGGCATCCAAAATGAAGGAGCTGTTCGATCTCGGTTTGGTAAACATCATTGGAGGATGCTGTGGGACAGGACCTGAACATATTAAAATGTTTTCTTATCTTTAATGTTTGCACGAATTCAATTAACCGAAATACTAAAGCTCAAATTATGCGTAAGAACTTGATTTTATTCCTGATGATTACGTCATCTTTCATTTTCATGGCTCTCCAATGCAGCAAGGATGAAGTAGAGGAAGTCATTGATCCATGCAAGGAAACCGCCTTATCATCCACAATTGATGTACCTTTTGTGTTTTCAGCTTACATGTATTATAAGGATTCTGTACCGTATGTAGGTGACGTGCATTTCAAGGTACACAAGACATATTGCGACGGTACTGTTTCCGGGGAATATTACCTGACTCACATCCCAACCAGTGCTAACGGGGGTTGGTTCTCAGGTATGGAGTATACGTATACGTATGGAAATTATGATGACATCGTTTGGGTGACATTTACCTTTGAATCACCTACGTATGATATCCATAAAGACCTTAATGCCTTTTCTTACGGGTATGTAGAGATGTACTACAATGGCTGGGAGCCCCTTCAGCCTACCTTTTATATTTATCTCCCGTGGAAATCTACGGAAACCAAGCAATAAAAGTGTTTGTCAAAGCTTGTAAAAGATTTGAATCTACCTGATCTTCAAAAACTTGAGCTCATCAAAGTAGAAGTCCGGATTGGGAATATCTATTTTCATTTCAACCACCTTACCTTCCTGATCTATAATGAAGTTCACAAGTCCGGGGGGGAGGGCCGGTACATCTTTCATTTCTATCTTCCAGGTATTGTATTGCCAGTGGTCTAAAGTCCCGACAAAGATCTCCGTTGGCAAAAGGTGTACCATTAGCTGGGTTCCTTCGAAATAGACTCTGGCATCACCATACATTTTACAATTGTAAGTGCCCAGGTAGTCCTCAATCGGCAAGGTTGGCCTGGAATCTTTCACCCGCTCTTCTTCTGCCTTCGCTTTTGCTTTCTCAGAGTACTCATTACGTTGCTCCATCATTGTCAGAAAGTCTTTGCTCCAGTCAGTATCCAAACCAGCATCCAGCATCACGTCCAGTGTTTTAAATTTCAATGGATAATAAAGGCTTGTGTTCTTATTGGTGAGAAAGACCATACCCAGTTCATCTTCGGGGACAAAGGTCGTATTTGAGATGAAGCCGTCGTAACCGCCACCATGTCCTAAGACCTTACGGCCATGGTAATCGAACATGGCCCAGCCAAGCCCATAAGCTTTAAAGTGAGTGGATGGCCATTGTTGCATTGACCAGGAACTCACGCCCTGTGGATTAACCGCTGCCCACATTTCGTCAAACCTTCCTGCCGACAGCAGGGTGTCGCCATCAGCAGTGATACCCCTGTTCATGTTGAAGATCAGCCATTTCGATATATCATTAACGGAGGAGATAATGGCTCCTGCAGGGGCAACATTGTCCCAGTTCAACCATTCAATGGTAATGATGCTATCTTTGACATCATTGTGGGGTGACGACACATTGTCCATACCGGGAATTGCCTCTGTTGAACTTAGTGTACGGTCCATGTGCAGTGGATCGAGGATACGTTCTCTGATAAAATCATCCCAGTTCTCTCCTGTTACCTTTTCAATAACCAGGCCGGCAGCGATGTACATGATGTTGCTGTAACCATATCCGCTCCTGAATCCAAAAGTGGGTTCCAGGTACCTGGCATTTCGAACAACCTCTTCCCTGCCCAAATTGGTGCCATACCAGATCAGGTCGCCACTGAAGGTTTTCAGCCCGCTTCGATGCGTTAAGAGATCCCTGATTGTAAAATTATCCGATACATAGGGATCATATAGCTCAAACCATGGCAAATAGTCCCTGACCCTGTCATTCCATGAGAGTTTACCCTCATCGGCAAGCATGGCAAGTGCCGTTGCAGTAAAAGCCTTGGTGTTAGATGCGATCGCAAAGAGGCTGTTTCCGTCCACCGGCTCCCCGGTGTTGATGTTCAGGGTCCCGTATCCTTTCGAAAATACGATCTCACCATCTTTGACAATGGCAACGGCCATCCCCGGAACATTCCAGTCAGCAAGGGCCTGCTCATAATAAGCATCAAGTTCCTTGAGCTTCCGGTCGAGGTCTTTTTGCCCGAAAAGGCTGACCGAAAAAAACAATATCAGCAACAAAGAAAATATTCTGTTCATATCAGGTATTGATTTAATTAAGAAGCGCAAAGGTACTACTTTCCGCTGAAAACTTCAGCCGGTAAGTTCGCTTGCCATCTCTACGGTGACGGAGAGTTAATGCAAATAATGGTTCAAGTAAAAAAGCCACCATACGATTACGGTGGCTCAATATCTTTTCTGAGAATCTTATTGTAACCTGGTCCGGAGTTCTTCCTGTATGTTTTCGAACTTTCTGAGTACCCTGTCCCACTCACGGAACAATTCGTCACTCTTAACAGACGTCCCGGGGGCTCTTGATTCTTCACTGACCACCTTCACTTTATAGGCCAGCGGGTCGGAATTCCCAAGTTTGACAATGACCCTGGAACGGATGGTGTTTTGCTGGAATGATTGCACCACCCAGGCCGTACGCAGGTAACCTGTTTCACGGTCGGTTACTTCAAGCACATCAAAGTAAGATGTGATGATCTGGCTCAGTAGTTTCCAGGCATCCAATTCTTCGAGGCTGGTTTGGATCTCAATGTCGATATTCGCAACATCGGTTTGCACGGATGCGTCATAGGCATCGTCGCGCCTCATTTGTACATAATATGATTTTGGTGGGACGGCAGATCCCTTTTTATTGCAGAAATTTATGGTTTCAATCAGGAACCCTATTTTTTCCACCCTCACGGTAACGCAACTGTTACTTAGCACGATCACTTCCACCTGGCCACTACCCATCAATTTACCGTCGATGTATATCTGGGCATCTGGTTCAGATGTGCTGAAAATAATCTTCTTTTTGCCTGCAAAAGCAGGATTACTGAGTCCAAGAAATAATAAGCCGAAAATTAAAAAAGTTAAACTGCTTTTGATGTAATTCATAATTCCGATAAGTTATAATAGGTCAATAAAGTGTAAATCTATGAAATTCTCTGAAAACAGGAAATATATAGTGCATAAACACGCTTACCCTTTAAGTTCATTAAAAAATGAACCCTTATCAGAGAAAGAAGAGCGACACACCGACCACACTGATGCAAGCCCCAATAACTTCCAGCCAGCTCACTTTTTGTTTGAAAATGAGTATGGCGGGAGGTATGATAAGTATGGGCACGATCGACATGATGGTTGAAGCCACGCCGGTGGATGCATATTTCACTGCCAGCAGGGAGAAGGACACGCCCAGGAAGGGACCAAATACAGACCCGATCCCGGTTCCGATCAATCCCGGCCGGCTCTTAAAGGCATTTCGGATAAGGTATCCCTTTTTGAGCACAATGATGATCACTGCAAAGCCGATCATCCCGGCTATGATCCTGATCTGTGTTGCAGCAAATGCATGATAATCACCCATGCCATATTTACTCAACACGAGTCCGATAGCCTGCCCTGCTGCACCACCAAGGCCAAAAAGGATTCCCTTCAAGGGATATGAAAGTTTTATTTTCCTTCCATTCTCCCCACCACGACTAAAAATAGCCATGGTTATACCGCTGATAGTCAGCAGCATTCCCGTAATCTCCAGCAATGTCATTGTCTCGCCAAGTATAGCCCATCCAATGACTGCCGTAATGGGTGGCACCAGTGTCATGATCAACATGGAAATACGGGCACTGATCGCTGCAAATGATTTGAAAAGAAAGTAATCTCCAAAAACAAAACCCACCAGGCCTGAAACAGAAAGCCATATCCATGCGTGCATACTGGCATCAGCTGGAAATACAAGTCCCCTGGCAATAAGATTAAATACCGAGAGGAAAACGAATGCCAGTACCAGCCGGATCATATTCACTGCAAGGGAACCGATATTCCTGCTGCCCACTTCAAAGGCCATAGCTGTGATGGTCCAGAAAAATGCCGTTGCAAGAGCTGCAAGCTCGCCGGTGTAGTTGCTGATATCCATTTTTTGAAGGAGCTAAAGTTAGGACAAAAAAAGACCTGCAGGGCATTTGCCCTGCAGGTCCATATTTTAAGAGTGTGAGCCTAATTCATAATAATGAAACGCTGCCGGACACTTGTCCCGTCTTCGGCGATCATCTTCAGGGTATAATACCCGTTTGGAAGTTCAGATGTATTCACCGCGGTCTTATTATTCCCACTCGATATATCCCTTGAAAGTTCTATCATAATCTGTCCGGTTTGATTGATAACCTGGAATTGCACTGATGCGGCCTTTTCAGAATAAAACTCAATGTTGAGTTTTTCTCCTGCCGGGTTCGGATAGAGATTAAGGTCATTCATAAATGTCTCTTCAATACCTACCGGGCTGATGTTAACGATGAATTCAACAGCTTCGCCCACACAACCGGCATCTGAAGTCTCAGTCAGGTTAACCGTTCCTGATCCGGGGTTCCCCCAGGATACGAGGATCTCATGGGTTCCCTGTCCACTGGTGATCGTACCGCCTGTAACGGTCCAGTCGTATGTTGCACCGGCATTTTCCTGGCTGGTGTAATAGTGGTCGGTATTGGCATACACATATTCATCACCTGTAACTTCAGGTTCGGGAAGGGTCTGAACAACGATATCCAGGGGATCGGAAACGATCCCATCGCCACAATCGTTGATACCCTGCACAGTCACAGTGGCTGGACCGGAATAGGTATCACTCCAATCCACAGTCGCAAGGACTCCTGTTCCCGTGATCTCACCGGCTTCGGGCGGATCAAGTGTCCAGACATAGGTTTCTGCATCCGGTGCTCCAATGGTGGAATAATCATCTGTTCCTCCGATACAGGTAGCAATTGCACCATAGGGTGTCGCTGCCTGTCCGGGGACATCAATTGCATGAATAAAGGCCGTTCCATTCATCACCGTGTTACAGTATGTTGTTACGCCTTCGATCGTATAGATGCCCGGGCCCTGCTGATAACCAAAGCTAATCGGGCTTCCGGTACCCGGAACGACATCACCGGTCGGTACACCATCAAGCAATAATTCATAGTCAACCCCGGTTTCAGATCCATCCAGTGTTACTTCAATACCTTCACCTCCTTCACAATAAGAACTTCCGTCAGATATCCAGTATGCCGCCGGGAGCGGAAATACATCCACCGCCAAAACTTCAGACCAAATACCTTCACCGCACTCGCTGTTGCCCCTTACTGAGATATCGACCGGGCCTGAGTAGGCAGGGTCTAAGTTTAATGTAGCCGTGGTTGTGGTACCCAAAATGGATCCCGCTGAAGAGGGACTGATCTGCCAGGTATAATCCTGGGCCCATGTTGCTCCTGTGGTAGTGTATGGAATTCCCGTCTCACCACCGCAGAGTTCGATCGGACCCTCAGGTGTTGCTGCCTGGGGAGGAGTAGATATCACGCTGATATAATCTTCCCTGGTCATGGTACTGTAATCAGTACCATCAAATACGGTTAGTTCTACGTCCCAGTCTCCAATGGTCGAGTACACAACTGTAGGGTTCTGTTCTGTAGAAGTGGCAGGTGTACCCCCTTCGAAGGTCCATTCCCAGGAAATTAAATCTCCAAGAGATTCATCGTAAAAATCAACTGATGATCCGTCGCAGACTTCGTTATCACTGCAGCTGAATCCGGCAGTTGCACTCATCGGGATGAGGTCATTTATCGGCACCATGGTTCCTTGCAGGATCTCACGGGAACCATTCGACTGCAAAAAGGCAATCAGTTCGATATTCGACTGGTCCCATGAAGGATCCAGTGTGAAATTATAGTCAATTGTAACCTCATTGCCACCGGCAAAATCCACATCAGTGCCATTGTGAGTAGGGTACATTGCCCGGCAAACATGGTTCACTTCTGTAAGTCCACCCCATGATTCAGGAATGTGCGATTCTGTCAGCGCAAGGTGTAACTTAAGATCGGCTGGCGGTGTTCCGCTTTCGAGATCAATGACGACCGAAACCATGTAATCCAGGCCACCAGTATTCTCACCATAGATACTTGAAGTGTAATCACAAGGAATGGCTAGCCTCTGGTTCGTATAATTCACATAGGTGTTGTAAGCATTTGTTGCACCAATATGTTGCAATACACCATCAAATTGTGCGGTTGGAAGATACTGCCATGCGTAATAGCTCGACCTGGCCCCTGAAGCGGCATTTGCATAAGGATCGCCATTATGATATTCTATCACGGCAACATCGTACCCGTTAGCTACCAGATCGTCAGCTGCTGTTGCTGCGACTGGACAGCTGGGTCACCATGTACCAGTAAGCATCTCAAGCACGACCCTTTCACGGGAAACCTGCTGAGCAAAAAGCGTACAGATTGAGCTTAGTAGAATAAGCGTAAAAAATACTTTTTTCATAGTTATAAGATTTTAAAAAATTGATTTCGAACGGCTAATTTAATAAGTATTATAATATATATATATAGTTACTACAATAAAAAAACAAAAAATGATAATTTGTAATCCGTATAAATAGACATGGGTACCGGTAAATATTTTATGGAATGGTCACGGGAATGATGAGGGCAAAGAAATGATCATCCAAAGGAAATATCATCGTTCAGCAGCCTTGGAGGAGGTTTGTTTCCGTTTACGATCCCTTCGGTAAAGGATTCAGCAAGCCTGCGTATTTCACCATGGTATCCACCTTCGAGAACGGCAAAAACACGGGTACTTCTGAATGCCTTTTTCAATTGAAATGCAGCTTCGTAAAACAACCTGTCGGAATAATTCAACTCCAGTATATCATCCCGCACGAATCCGTCAAATCCAACCGAAACTCCTATCACATCAGGCTTGAAGTCAATGGCAACAGCTAAGACCTTATGAAGTTTTTCCAGGAACTCCCGGTCGCCGTTGCCGGGATATAAGACCATATTCAAATTATACCCTAATCCGGAACCTTCGCCTGTTTCAAGGACAGAACCGGTATATGGGAAAGCATTATCCTGATGGATGGAAGCGTATAATACTTTGTCGGTATCGTAAAATATGTTCTGTGTACCGTCGCCATGATGTCCGTCTATATCCAGGATGAAAACCCTTTTTCCCTCATTTACCAGTTTTTGGGCAGCAATAGCCATATTATTGAAAAGGCACAATCCATGGGTTTTGTCCCTGCTTGCATGATGTCCGGGAGGCCGGACAATCGCAAACGCATCCTTTTGAGATGCGAGAACAGATAATCCTACAGCAAAGCATGCAGCCCGGTAGCTTTTCTCAGAAAGCCTCACTTCGACAAGATGTCGGTTTTCCAGGCAGGCTTTTTTGATCATGTCAATATATTCTTTCGAATGTACGAGCTCCAGCCACTTTTCACCGTCCAGAGTAGTATCAGGCAGGTCTTGGAATTCATTGATCCGGTAAGCCCCCTCGCCGGGGCAGTCAGGGTTATGTTCAAGAAAAACTTTATTGAAAAGGAATTCCATATTAAGCAATATGAGCCGCAAAATTAACATTTAAGGCCTATTATAGCCCAAACAGATGCGGTTTTTATTTATATTTACTTGCAAAAGCGAAATTCAGTGATGGAATATACCGACATACTCATTAATATCAGGAAAATCCTCAGGTCGTTAAACCTGGAATCAAAAAAAATCCAAAAGGAACAGGGTGTAAGCATTCCACAGCTGATGTGTCTTGATTTCCTGGGAAGCAGAGATAATTTCAGGAGTACACAAATTGAGATAGCGCGTTATCTGAATCTCAATGCAAGTACAATGTCGGGTATCGTTAAACGGCTCGAGAGCAAGGGTTTCGTTGCCAGGCTTCCAAACCCGGGAGATAAACGTACGGTATTTATTTCCCTTACAGCAAACGGTGCCAAACTCCTTGAGGCTTCACCTCAATTACTGCATAAACGATTATCCAAGAAACTTGAGAAGCTGCCCCCACAGGAGGTGGAAAAAATCAACAATGCCTTGAAGATACTTGTTGAAAGCCTTGAAATACAAGAACTGGCAGCATCACCTATTATTACTATTGAAGACCCTATTTACCTGGGGGAGGAAGAGAAAGAGGATTAAGCGCTTCCGCTTCATCCTGAGCATTTTTATTCCGTTTGTTCCATTGTCAGAACAATAAAAAGTTGTAATTTTGTTCGCACAGAAACTTTATTGCCCTTATTATGGAACATAAAAACAAAGAACGTCTACTCCTTGGAGTATATAAGTATCTAGACAACAAGGGTTTTGAAAATTTCCTTGCTCAGGTCAAGGAGTTGCAAACGCCAAAATCAATTGCAGAGAAACAATCCGGGGCTTCCTATATTCCCGACCTTACAGCCACAAAGGATGGAACGTTATGCATTTTCGAACTCGTATCTGGTGAAGCAAACCAGGAAAAAACAGAACAATGGATCAAAAGGTGGAGGGCTTTAAACCAGCATGCGTCTTCACAGGAAGGGAAGTTCTACCTGATCGTTCATGTTGATCAATTTGAAGAGATCATAGCCATTATTAACAAACACAATCTTGAGAGGATCGGCATAATGCAATTTGAATCTAACTGATCATATTGTTACAACGGTAAAATAAAATCCAGAAAAGCAGATTATGCACCCCCTTGATCTAAGCATTTTTATCATTTATATCGTAATGATGCTTGGCATTGGCTTTTTTTTCCATTTCCGGAATAAAAGCCTTGACGATTATTATGTTGGTGGCCGACAGATGGGAAGCTGGCACATTGGCTTTTCTGTTGTGGCTACAGATGTTGGTGGCGGCTTTTCGATCGGTTTGGGCGGACTGGGATTTGCAATAGGCCTGTCGGGGTCATGGATGCTCTTCACCGGTTTGATCGGGGCATGGATCAGTGCGGTCTTCCTTATCCCAAAGATCAAGAAACTTTCGGATGCTAAAGGGCTTTACACCTTCCCGCAGATCTTAGAATCTTTTTATAATCCCAGTGTGGCCATTGTAGCCGGCATAATATCTGCTATCGGCTATCTGGGATTCACCAGCTCTCAATTATTGGCAGGCGCCAAACTGGCATCAGCAACATTTGAAGGCCTCAACCTGCAGTATGCCCTTATTCTCATGGGTGTTGTCGCAGTGGTATACACCGTTCTCGGCGGTTTAAAAGCCGTGATCTATACGGATACCTTACAATGGATCATCCTGCTTACCGGACTCATTTTTATCGGCATCCCCCTGGCCTATGTTAAAACCGGTGGATGGGAAGCGCTTTCACAGACATTAGATAAAGATATGATCAGTTTGCAGAACATCACTGCAACAACATTTATAAACTGGATGGTCACCATATTGCCGATCTGGTTTGTCGGAATGACGCTATACCAGAGGATATTTGCTTCAAGGTCGGTAAAGCAGGCCAAAAGAGCGTGGTATATCGCAGGGCTATTTGAATGGCCCATCATGGCTTTTATGGGAGTATTGCTCGGGCTGTTTGCCCGTGTAGCATTTGAAAATGGCATGTTCCAGGATATCGGCTTCGTACCCGGCAGCAATGTGGACCCGGAAATGGGCCTGCCCCTCCTTCTGAGGCATATTCTTCCGTTCGGGCTGATGGGACTGCTCCTCTCTGCATATTTTTCGGCAATCCTGTCTACTGCCGACAGTTGCCTGATCGCTGCCTCGGGTAATATACTCACCGATATTATTGAAAAAATTGTTCCGGGAGGTTTATCTGAAAAAAATGTGCTTCTTTTTTCCAAGTTGCTGACCCTGATCATCGGTATACTTGCACTGGGTATTGCACTTAAGATGACCGAAGTCTTGACCCTCATGTTATATTCTTATGCGATCATGGTCTCCGGTCTTCTTATCCCGGTACTTGCTTTATTGATATATAAAAAACCGAACACTGCTGCAGCACTTTCAAGTATGATCACGGGCGGAAGTATCACAATTATATTATCGGCCCTTGAACTTGATTTGCCATACGGGCTTGCTGCAAATGTTTTTGGTATCGGCGGAGCAGTTATCGCATATTTATTAATTCATTACATCAGTTTGAAAAAACATTACTTACTATGAAATTCAACAATTACACTTCTTTAGAAGTTCTTACTACACTTGAAAAACAACGGATCGTTGATTTTTTATTCGACCACCTGGATGAATATGGGGATTCGAAAAATGATATTGGAAATGCGATTGATTATGCTATGAGTTCATACCCGCTGGCAGGAGGTTTTATCCTTACAGCGGAAGAGGACGATGAAATAAAAGGTGCTGTTGTTATGAACAAAACTGGCATGAAAGGTTATATTCCTGAGAACATCCTGGTTTATATTGCAGTGCACCGTGATCAAAGAGGGAAAGGCCTTGGCAAAAAACTCATGAAGGAGGCGATGGTATTTGTCAAAGGCGACATTGCACTCCACGTTGAAGAAGACAACCCCGCGAGATATTTATATGAAAAAACCGGATTCGAGAATAAATACCTCGAAATGCGACTGATCAGAAATAAATAGTTATGCTTGACAACAAAACACTGGAACAATTAACAACACTGAGAAGGACCCTGCATCAGCATCCGGAACTCTCGGGTAATGAAATTAAAACAGCAGAACGGATTGCTGTCTTTCTTGAAAAAACCAGGCCGGATAATATCGTTCACAATATTGGCGGGAACGGGCTTATCGCTGAATTTGGAGGCAGGGAAGATGGCCCGACTATTATGTTCAGGTGCGAACTGGATGCCCTGCCTTTAGAGGAAAAAAACACGGTCAGTTACAAATCGATTGTTGTAAATGCCGCTCACCTTTGCGGGCATGACGGTCATATGGCTATCCTGGCCGGGCTTGCCAGCTACCTGAAAGAAAATCGTCCAAAGAACGGCAGGATACTTTTATTATTCCAACCCAGTGAAGAAGTTGGAAAAGGGGCGTCAATGGTAATTCAGGATCCGCACTTCAGGCAATTTGAACCGGATTACATTTTTGCATTGCATAACCTGCCGGGGTACCCGCTTCATGAAGTTGTCTTATCAAAACAACATTTTGCTTCAGCCTCTTCCGGTATGTTTATTCAGCTGAAAGGAAAGTCATCTCATGCCGCCGAGCCTGAAAAAGGCATCAATCCCGGCATGGGCATGGCTCAAATGATCATTGCATTCCACGACATGTTGAAAATTCAAAATTTCTTTCAGAATTTCACCCTTATTACCCCCATCCACATGAGGCTGGGAAACATAGCCTACGGTACTTCTCCAGGTGAAGGCGTGATTCACCTGACACTAAGAAGCTATCTTGACAGCGATATGCAGCTACTTAAAAAAGAACTGCAAAACCTTGTCAAATCCATTTCCAAAAGAGAAAGTCTTTCATACAAGATCAATTATGAAGAGGTCTTTCCAGCCACAGTGAATGATCCTTCCTGTGTCAGCATTGCAGAACAGGCTGTACGAGATCTCAAACTAAGATCCTCCCATAAACGGGAACCCTTTAAGTGGTCAGAAGATTTTGGTCATTTTACCTCGATATACCCGGGAGCATTACTTGGACTCGGCTCAGGAACGGATCAGCCAGCTTTACACAATCCTGATTTTGATTTCCCCGATGAATTGATCTTAACGGGAAGCACATTATTTATAAACATCTGCCGGCAGATATTAAGTTTTAAGAATTGAGAACAACATCCAAAATTGAACTGAGTCAGTCTGCACTCATGAACAATATAGATTTCATCAGATCGCAGATCGGTCCCGATGTTCGTATTTCTTCTGTTGTAAAAGGAAATGCATATGGTCATGGTATCAGGCAATTCGTTCCAATGGCAGAAAAAGCCGGTATCGATCATTTCTCTGTATTCAGTGCAAATGAAGCATCCGCCGTGAAAGAATCGGCAGAAAACTATCCGGAGATCATGATCATGGGATGGCTCGACAACGCTGAACTAGAGTGGGCGGTAAAAAGTGGTATCAGTTTCTGGATCTTTGACCCGGAACGGCTTGATCATGCCATCGCGGTCAGTAAAAAATCGAAACATAAAGCAAGGATACACCTTGAAATAGAAACGGGGATGAATCGCACAGGGCTGGACGATACGGAACTGGAGTATGTGGTCAGGAAGGTCCTTGATAACTCCGCGTATCTCGAACTGGAAGGGATCTGCACCCACTATGCAGGGGCAGAAAGCATATCGAATTTTGTAAGGGTTCACCGGCAAATAAGCCGGTTCAACAAGACTTACAAGAAGATCACACAGCTTGGCCTGAAACCAAAGATCAGGCACACGGCCAGTTCTGCTGCGGCCATGAGTTATCCCAGAACCAGAATGGATATGGTCAGAATCGGGATCATGCAATACGGCTTATGGCCAAGTATTGAATCCCTTATCCAGTATCTTCATGGAAAAAGTTATAACCACGATCCGTTGAACAGGGTGATATCCTGGAAAAGCAAGGTCATGTCGCTCAAAAATGTACAGCAGGGTGAATTCGTAAGTTATGGAACAACATATCTTGCAACTGAGCCTAAGCGGATTGCTGTCGTTCCGGTGGGTTATTCACATGGCTATAGCCGCATGCTCAGCAACCAGGGAAGGGTACTGATCAGAGGACAACGGATCGCGGTCATCGGAATGGTAAATATGAATATGTTTATCGCCGATGTGACGAACATTCCAGAAGTAAAAATTGGCGACGAGGTCGTCATCATTGGTCGCCAGGAAGACTTTGAGATCTCAGTAGCATCCTTCAGTGAAATCAGTGCCCAGGTTAATTATGAACTCCTGGCCAGGCTCCCGATGAATACCAGCCGGGAGGTTGTAAATTAAAAACCAGCGTTATGGCTTACATTGAACTACACAAAGAAAAACTTGTTCACAACTATGAATTTTTAAATCGATTGTTTGAGAAGTATGATAAGGATTGGGGCGTTGTTTCAAAGATTCTCTGCGGGAACAGGGTATTCCTCAAAGAATTGCTTGACCTGGGTGTGAAAGAGATCCATGATTCCAGGATCAGCAACCTCAAAGTCATTAAGTCCATCAATCCGGACATCCAGACGGTTTATATTAAACCACCAGCAAAAAAGGCCATTCGCTCGCTGGTGAAATATGCTGACGTCAGTTTTAATACTGAAGCAGATACCATAAAGCAAATTTCCAAGGAAGCAATTCGCCAGAATAAAACACATAGTGTTATCATTATGATCGAGATGGGGGATCTAAGGGAAGGGGTTTTAGGTGAAAACCTGATAGACTTCTATGCCCAGATATTCGAACAGCCAAATATTAATGTAATCGGTATCGGGACAAACCTCAATTGCCTTAGCGGCGTGATGCCGTCACATGACAAGCTCATCCAATTAAGTTTGTACAAGCAGCTTATTGAAGCCACTTTTAAAAGGAAGATTCCCTGGGTTACAGCAGGATCTTCCGTAACCCTACCGCTTTTGTTTAAAAAAATGGTGCCTCAGGGAAGCAATCATTTCAGGATAGGAGAATCACTTTACTTTGGGAATAATCTAGTCACCGGAAAAACCATCAAAGGCATGAAGGCAGATGTTTTCAAGCTCCATGCACAAATCATTGAGCTCAATGAAAAACCTATTGTTCCCCTGGGTGAAATCGGTACGAACGTTGCAGGAGAATCTCCGGAGATCAACGAGAACGATTTTGGTAAAACAACATACAGGGCAATCATTGACCTGGGCCTGCTCGATATCGACATGAACAACATATTCCCTGTGAACAAAAGCATCAGCTTTGCAGGTGCCAGTTCCGATATGATCGTTATGGACCTCGGGGAAAACAAAAAGAAACTGAAAGTTGGAGATTACATCAGCTTCAGACTGAACTATATGGGAGCCCTCAGCATACTAAACTCTAATTATATCGATAAAATTGTAGTTTGACATTTTAATGGATAGGACTTAAGGGTAATTTGTTGCCTGATACCTGCAATCTGCAAATTATCAATGATCCGTCACCATTCGTTACATTACTTTCATGTATCGAACCAACAAAAGCCTATCCAATGAAAACACGAATTTTCCTTTTTCTAATCCTGTCTTTCCATATTTTGTCTGATGTTTCGGGACAAGCATGGATGACCAACCTTCCCCCTGACAAACGGGGCAGTGCCAATTTCAACGATATTATTGAATCCTTTTATGACCTGGAGAAAACCTATGGCCAGGTTGATGCAGCCAAGCAATTCAAACGCATGGAGTTTTTCCTCAGTGGCAGAATGGATGAAAACGGCCAGTTCCCGGTTGAAAAATTCTGGGAAGAAGCCAGCAGGGTGATGACAGAAAGATATTTTAAAACGGATCTTTATGGTGAATGGACCGATCTGGGCCCTTTTGGAGCTCCAATGCTTCTGGATGGAAGCCGCCCGGGAGGAAATGGCAGGCTGGACTGCATTACATTCCATCCCTCTGATCCCGATATATTTTTTGTGGGCAGCCCTTCGGGAGGTCTTTGGAAAACAGTCGACCACGGACAATCCTGGGTCACCCTTACCGATGCACTTCCTTCCATCGGCGTTGCCGATCTGATCATCGATCCTGTTGATCCCGATATCATGTACCTGGCAACAGGAACACGCGACACCTGGTGGGAAACCTATAGTGCGGGTATTCTTAAAACATACGACGGAGGGATCACCTGGGAGGAAACAGGGCTTAACTACCAGATACCACAGCAACGATCGGTCAATAAGATCATCATGGATCCCAGCGACAGGAACACACTTATGACTGCAACAAGTGCCGGGATCTATAAAAGCACAGATGCAGCTGATACATGGCTTTTAGTGGAGCCGGGGAATTTCAAGGACCTGGCCTTCCGGCCCGGCGATTTCACAATTATTTATGCTACGATGTTCAATTATTTTGGCGGCGCCAGACTATATATGTCTTCGGATAGCGGAGAAAGTTTTTCATATGTGGAAGTGAACGGACTTTTACCTTCACAATCGAACAGGATCACAATCGGACTTACTCCGGCTGATCCGGATGTGGTGTACCTTCTTTCAAGCCTCTCGAGCGGCTCAGGTTTCCATGGTGTTTGGAGGTCGGATGATGCAGGCCAGAGCTGGGTTCATGCCTCACAGGGAACTCCCTACAACCTGCTGGGTTGGGCAGTTTCAGGCTTTGATTCCGGCGGACAGGGATGGTACACCCTGGCACTTGCCATTTCACCAACCAACCCCGACCATGTTTTCGTAGGCGGGGTGAACATATGGGAATCGCTGGACGGAGGAGCAAACTGGCAGATCAATTCCCACTGGCTCGGACAGGGAGGAAATGATTATGTCCATGCCGATATACATACCCTGGATTATAATCCCGTGAACGATGTGCTGTACACGGGAGTGGATGGTGGCATTTATGAACTACAGGCCGGGGGAAGCGAGTGGGATGACCTGACCGGCGATATTCTCAGCTATCAGATCTACAGGCTCGGCCTGTATGAAGATGATGACCAGATGGCCATTGTCAGCCCGCAGGATAACGGGACCACCCTGTTCAGGGATGGCGGTGTGAACGAGATCGTACTTGCCGAAGCATGCGATAACTTTATTGATCCCCAGGATCCTGATGTACTGTATTACGGTGGTTACGGAGCAGGTCTTCTACGCTCTGATAATGGCGGATATACGCCAATATCTATTCAGCCTCCGGGTGAAACAAATCAACGGTTCAACCCGCCATTCATCATGGATTACAGCGACAACAATACGCTCTATTGTGCTTTTCTCGATGTGTATAAAAGCACGAACAGGGGGGATGACTGGGAAAAGATCAGCAGTGGTTTTCTCTCGGGTAATTATTTCAGCATACTGGAAGTCGCCCCTTCCGATAATGCATATCTGTACGGTGGATATGCAGGAGCTGTTTGGAGGACTTCCGACGAGGGGCTGAGCTGGGACAACATTTCCTCCGGGTTGATCTCTTCCACCGGAGCCGCGGATATCGCCATTTCGTATTCCGACCCCACACTGATATGGGCCACCAAAAATGGATTCCTGGAGGGAGACAAGGTCTACAGGAGCAATGATGCAGGAGATAGCTGGGAAAATATCAGCCTCAACCTTCCAAATGTTCCGGTAAACTGCGTGGTTTACGAGAATGGGCCGGCTAATGGAGTATATGTGGGGACCGATGTCGGGATCTACTATATTAATGACAACCTGAGTGAATGGGTTGATTACAGCAACGGACTGCCAAACGTGATCATACTTGAGCTGGAGATCAACTACAAGGAGAACAAGATCAAAGCAGCCACATATGGTCGTGGTCTGTGGGAATCTCCCCTGATCAGCCCCTCAGTTGGGGTTCCTGAAACCGCCGAGAATGAAATGCTGCTGGTATTTCCAAACCCCTCCGACGGAAATATTACTATCGTAGCAGAATATGCTGAAAGCGATTCGCCCATCCTGCAGGTCTTCGACATGTCGAACCGCCTTGTATACAGTGAGAGGCTCCCCCTTGGAGGCGGCCGGCAATATGTTGATCTTGATCTTTCCGGCCATCCGGCAGGTACTTACATCGTGAGACTTACCGAAACATCAGGATATGTTATGACCCGAAAGGTACTTATTATGTAAGCTGTTCAAAAGCATTACCAAAGGCTGTTTTGTGGACTTAAAAATCCAGCATAACAGCCTTTTTACATTATGGAGCATCAGGCAAAAGGAAATAATAGATGCCTGACTCCTGACGCCCAAAGCCCTATAAACAATATCCGGCTATATCTGTTACTATAGAACAAGGTATAAACATGAAAGCCTCAATCAGAATAAGTATAACTATAATCATTTTCATTATGGGAATGGGCCCGACATATTCAAAGCAAGACACTGCAACATTTGCATCAGGTTGTTTCTGGTGTACGGAAGCTATTTTCCAGGAACTTAAGGGCGTGGCCAGCGTTGAATCGGGTTATACCGGGGGTCATATTAAAAATCCCAGCTACCGTGAAGTCTGTAACGGAACGACCGGTCATGCAGAAGCAGTCAGGATCGTTTACGAGCCAGATGTAATAAGCTACCTGGAATTGCTGGAAGTTTTTTTCCAGACGCATGATCCCACTACGCTGAACAGGCAGGGAGCAGATGTTGGTACCCAGTACCGTTCTGCAATCTTTTACTACAACGCTGTACAGAAAGAAGAAGCGGAACAGGTGATCCGGGAACTTGATAAAGCAGGGGCCTGGGATGACCCTATCGTGACGCAGCTTGAACCTGCCGGAGCATTTTACCTGGCTGAAGATTACCACCAGGATTATTTTAACAATAACCGCACAGCCGCCTACTGCAACTTCGTTATTGTACCAAAACTCGAAAAATTCAGAAAAGTTTTCAGCGATAAACTCAAAAAAGACTGAGCTATTCTTCCGGGATTTTCTACCTTTGGATTTCCTTCATCCGAAGGACAATCATACGATTGTTCATCAAATCCGATAATAATGAATACCAATCTTTCCAAAGACATTAGCATACAGTTTCTTGGAGCAGCAGGAACCGTAACCGGCTCAAAAACCCTGATACGTGCAAACGGAAAAAAAATACTTATTGATTGCGGGCTCTTCCAGGGCCTGAAACAACTCAGGGAGCTAAACTGGAAACCCCTGCCCCTGGATGTTTCCCGAATCGATGCAGTGATCCTCACCCACGCACACATCGATCACACGGGCTATCTTCCAAGGCTGGTAAACCAGGGATTCAAGGGCGATATTTATGGATCGGCACCCACATGCGAGATCACTGAGGTCTTGCTCATGGACAGTGCGAAGATCCAGGAAGAAGATGCAGAGCATGCCAATAAAAAAGGCTACACCAGGCACAAACCTGCCAGGCCCCTCTATACCCTGGAAGATGCAAAGAACACCATACCTCTTTTCGTTTCCCAGCCTGAAGATCAATGGAATGAGATCAGTGAAGGCATCAGGTTTCGATTGCAGAATAATGCACATATTATCGGTGCTACGCATGTTGACCTGGAAATAAATGGAAAGAGGATCATATTTTCAGGTGACATCGGGCGTATCGATGATCCCATGCTTGAAATACCTGACAAGCCGGAGCATGCCGACTACCTGGTCGTCGAATCAACCTATGGGGATCGTATACATCCGCATATCAACACAGAAGAGCAATTCCGGAAAATACTGCATGAGGTGGTTCAGCGAAACGGGATCCTGATCGTTCCCAGCTTCACGGTTGACCGTGCCCAGGATTTTATGTATCTATTCTGGAAACTGGAGCAAAAGAAAGATATTCCTTCCATCCCGATCTACCTGGATTCGCCCATGGGTATTGATGTCAGCAAAGTCTTCAATAAATATTATCGCTGGCATAAGCTTGGCCCGAAGATCTTTGATGAGGTTTTCAGGAACACCAAGATGATCCGTTCGTACAGGGAGACAGAAAAACTGGCCAGGGATACGCTACCCAAGATCGTGATCGCAGGCAGCGGTATGATGAATGGGGGCAGGGTACTGACCTACCTGAAAAAACACCTGGGCAACCCCGATTCTACCATCATCATCCCGGGATACCAGGCTGAAGGAACCCGTGGCAGAAGCATCCATGATGGAGCACATGAGATTAAAATTCACGGGGAATATTATCCTGTCAGGGCACATATTGAGGATGTGCGGACCATGTCATCACATGCCGACCAGGCCCAGATCCTTAACTGGCTTTCAGGATTACAGCAGGCGCCGACAAAGATCTTCATAAACCATGGTGAACCAAAAGCCTCAGATGCCCTCAGGGTTAAGGTTAAAGATACGTATGGATATGAAGTCAGGATACCTTATTTAGGGGAAGAATTTCAGCTGTAGGTTAAGCCATAAATAAAATATTCAAATTTTTCTTGTTTCAGTAATTTGCTTTTTGCTCAAGATTGCTTATATTTGAGCGAACGAACAACTTATTACTAACCCAAAATTAACTACACATGAGAAAATTTACACTTTC
>JAZBOU010000080.1:0-8003 GCA_036351275.1 Bacteroidales bacterium | reverse complement strand
ATTTCATCGCCCTGTTCACCGAGCAAATGGATGGCTTCCATGGCCTGGGAAAAATGCCCCTTCCCCTCTCCCTGAATAATTACCGAAACCTTCATAAATAATGCTGCGCGTTCCGAATGTACAAAACTTTCATAAAATCTACTGCTTCAGATCCGGAAAGATCCGGAATACCAGCGGCAACGCTTCGAAATTGTAAAGGCTTTCTGCTTCAGACCCGCGGCATGGAGATCCAGTTTCTCCATTTCCTGGCATTTGTCCGCTGCATGGTGCTGCTTCTTTGCGAGAGCAGCAGCCCCGAGAGTACCACCACGATCCCGAGGATCTTCATAACAGGCATTGCTTCCTTCAGCACAAAAAAGGAAACAATCGCGGCAACCACCGGTACCAGGTTGGCATAGACGTTTGCTTTTGATGCCCCCAGTTCCCGGATGCCCGTTGTGAACAGGATGAAACAGATGCCGGATCCGAATACCCCCAGGTAGAGCAGGGCCCAGATACTGCTGGCCTTTATGGCCGTGAAATCGATCGTGGGAAGTTCGAGTGTGAGAAAAACAGGGGTAATGAAAAGAAATCCAAGTGTACTCTGCCAGGCCGTGATGAAGATCCCGTTGTAATGGTCCAGCAGCCGCTTGGCAATAATGGTATATCCCACTGCCCCGAACACCGCAAGGAACATCAGCATGATCCCCTTGATGTTCCCCGCAAGCCGCCCCTCACTGGCCATCACCACCATAATCACCCCGGCAAAGGAAATGAACAGCCCGATGATATTGGTGAGCGACAGCCGTTCATTCAGGATAAAAAAAGCCACGATGGGCACAAACAGGGGGATGGTGGAAATGATGATTGCTGCCACCGTGGAAGATACCATGGAAAGACCAAAGGATTCCCCGAAGAAATAGATGAAGGGTTCGAACAGCGACATCAGGAGGAACCACTTGAAGTCCCCCTTTCGGAACCGCATCATGCGACCGGTTACAAAGGCAAAGGTAAACAGGAACGGGATAGAGATCAGCAGCCTGGTGAAGATGATTGCGATCGGGTCGAAAGATTCATTGGCATATTTAAAGATGACAAACGTGATGCCCCAGAACACGTTGGCAAGGACGACACTGAATATAACCCAGAATTTTTTCAAGTGAACGCAAATTTATGGAGATCAGCTCACGGTTCCAGCATCAGGCAGCACGAAGACGCTTCAGGTTGGTCTTTTCAAGTTTTTCACGGGCGTATTTGATCCCGATCTTCACCTCGTTGTCTTCCCCTGACTGCATTTCGAACATTACATCGATCATAATGGCCTCGCAAATCGAACGTAATCCGCGGGCACCAAGCTTAAACTCTAAGGCTTTCTCAACAATATAATCCAGCACTTTCTTGTCCCACGAAAGCCTGATGCCATCCATTTCAAACAGTTTTTCATACTGTTTTGTGATTGCATTCTTCGGTTCCGTGAGAATCCGCCTGAGCGCCTCTTCATTCAAGGGCTCCAGGTAGGTGAGCACCGGCAACCGCCCGATGATCTCCGGGATCAGGCCAAAAGATTTCAGGTCCTGCGGTGCAATGTATTGCAACAGGTTGCTTTTGTCGATTTTTTCGTGTTCCCTTGCCGCAGTGTATCCCACCACCTGGGTGTTCAGCCTGTTGGCGATCTTCCGCTCGATGCCGTCAAAGGCCCCGCCGCAAATGAACAGGATGTTCTTTGTATTCACCGGGATCATTTTCTGGTCGGGATGCTTACGCCCCCCCTGTGGTGGCACATTCACAACCGAACCCTCCAGGAGTTTCAGCAAACCCTGCTGCACGCCTTCGCCGGAAACATCCCTGGTGATCGAAGGATTATCCCCCTTCCTGGCAATCTTATCGATCTCATCAATGAATACAATTCCTTTTTCAGCCGCCTCAACGTTGTAATCTGCCACCTGCAGCAGCCGGGTCAGCACGCTTTCAATATCCTCTCCCACGTACCCTGCCTCGGTCAGCACCGTGGCATCCACGATGGTAAACGGCACGTGCAGCATCCTGGCAATGGTGCGGGCAAGCAGCGTTTTGCCTGTACCGGTCTCGCCCACAAGAATGATGTTTGATTTTTCAATTTCAACATCATCCTTTGTATCTCCCTGCATGAGCCGCTTGTAGTGGTTGTAGACCGCAACAGAAATATATTTTTTCGCTTCATTCTGACCGATCACATACAGGTCGAGGAAACTCTTGATCTCCTTTGGCTTCAGGAGTTTGATCTCGCCAAGGTCAAATTCACCGGATGCCCCCAGCTCTTCCTCAACGATGGAATGGGCCTGTTCAATACACCTGTCGCAGATATGCCCGGAGATACCCGCTATAAGAAGGTTGGTATCCTTCTTCTCCCTGCCACAAAATGAACAACGATCCATAAATTGTTATTTTTTCTCTTTGGTTCTGAACAGCACTTCATCAACCATTCCGTATGCCTTTGCCTCTTCGGAAGTCATCCAGTAATCCCTGTCACTGTCTTTTTCCACTTTCTTGACATCATTTCCGGAATGCTCGGCAATAATCGTATAGAGTTCGTTTTTAAGTTTCAGGATCTCCCTGGCGGTAATTTCAATATCAGAAGCCTGGCCCTGGGCACCTCCCATGGGCTGGTGAATCATTACCCTTGAGTGCTTCAGTGCCGACCTCTTCCCTGCTGTTCCAGCGGCCAGCAATACCGCAGCCATGGAGGCTGCCATACCCGTACAAATCGTGGCAACATCACATGACGTGTACTGCATGGTATCATAAATTCCAAGACCTGCATGCACACTGCCCCCCGGCGAGTTGAAATAGATCTGTACATCCTTGGAGGGATCCGCGGAGTCGAGGTAGAGCAACTGCGCCTGGATGATATTGGCTACATAATCGTCGATGGGTGTTCCCAGGAAAATGATGCGGTCCATCATCAGGCGGGAGAATACATCCATGGAAGCGACGTTCAACTGGCGCTCCTCGATAATCGTGGGCGATATGTAACTGTTGTATGCTGAAGTGAAATTGTGCAGGGTCAAACTGCTGATACCCCTGTGTTTCGTTGCAAACTTCTTAAAATCATCATTCTGATTCATGGCAATTCAAATTAATTAGTGTCTGTCCACTTAACTTCTTGTACAAATGCTACTTTGTATCAAATAACTTCCTGAATTTCTCAACGGAAATCTCCTTGTCTTCGATCTTCGCCGTATTTTTGATAAAATTAAGCAATTTTTCTTCAAGTTTACGATCCGTGATCCTCCGTGCTTCTTCCTTTTTCGATAAAAGTTCATTTGCAAAATTATCCAGGTACTCATCAGGAATGTCGTGGATCCCGTATTGCTGGTATTGTGCCCTGGCTACCTCGCGGGCCGAATCGCGGATCTCCGCTTCATCCGCTTTGATATCATGCACTTTGTATAGGTGGTCCTTGATCAACTGCCATTTGAAATCATCCTCATACTGTGAAAACTCATTTTCCACCTGTTCCTGCGTCATGTTCTCATTGGTTTCAAGCAACCATCTTTTCAGGAACTCCACGGGCAGTTTGATGCTGGCCTTCTTGGTGAGCAGTTCCTTAACGTCAATGCCGAAACGGTAGTTGCTGTCACGCTCATATTGTACCTTCATCTCCTCTTTCAGCTTATTGTCAAATGCTGCTTCGGTCTTTACTTCACCCTCGCCATAGATCTTGTTGAAAAGTTCCTCATCGATCGCTGCCTTTTCAAATTTCTGCACATCGTTAATGGTACACCTGAACTTCCCGTCGATCAGTTGCACCTGGTCCTTGTTGATCCTGAGCAATGAGGCCACTTCTGTATCATTCGGATAGGCTTTCTTTACATCAAAAACAATCTCATCGCCCTTTTTGGCACCCTTGAAAAGAAGCTGCTGGTCCTTGTCCTTCATCATCTCCAGAGACATGGAAACATCCTCCGCACTGATACCCTCTTCAACCACTTCCCCATCATTGTTCACCTTGTTGAGGTCACACTTGATCAGCTCATCATTGCCGGCTGCATCAACGGAAACAAACTCCCCGTGATGCTTTGCCACATTCTCCTTGTACTCTTCCAGCTCCTTTTTTGCCACCTTGATCCTGTACATGGGGAATTTTTCCTTCTCGGTGATCTCCAGTTTGATCTCAGGTGAAAGTCCCAGTTCAAACTGGAATTCAAACTGCTCATCCTTTTCAAAATCAATGGATTTCTCCTCATTCTTTTTGGCCAGTGGCTCGCCAAGGATCCTGATCTCTTCCTTGCCCAGGTAGTCGAAAAGCGACTGTGAAACCAGCTTGTTCACCTCGTCGGCAAGTACCGGCACATAATACATGCGCCTGATCATCCCCATGGGAGCATTGCCCTGCCTGAAGCCCTTGATATTGGCATTCCTGCGGTAATCCCGCAGTACCTTGTCCACTTGTTGTTCGTAATCTGTTTTTTCGACAGTAACAGTCAGTAATGCATTAAGATCGTCTACGTTTTCTCTTGTAATGTTCATATATCAATAAAATTATATCTCCATTGTAAAAAACCGCACAGGCAAATCAAATCAGCAGGCCCTGCGGTTTATGTTCTTTTTCGTGCGGATGAAGGGACTCGAACCCCCACTCCCAAAGGAACCAGATCCTAAGTCTGGCGCGTCTACCAATTCCGCCACATCCGCTAAAAATTGGTCGTGCAAAGGTAACAGTTTTTTTTACAAACTAAAAAGAAAAGACAGGATGGATGTGAAGTGTTAAAATGCTCATTTTTTGCACATTGTATGCAGCATCGGAAATCCTTAACGCAGTTCAAAGTTCTTTCCGAGGTAGACCTTTCTCACCTGTTCATCTTCCGTGAGCTGTTGTGCTGTTCCTGCCTTCAGGATCGATCCCTCAAACAGCAGGTAGGCGCGGTCGGTGATCGAAAGGGTTTCATGCACATTGTGGTCGGTGATCAGGATCCCGATATTCTTGTCTTTCAGCCTGGAAACAATTTCCTGGATGTCTTCCACGGCAATCGGGTCAACGCCGGCAAACGGTTCATCCAGGAGTATGAATTTCGGACTCAGTGCCAGGGCCCGGGCAATCTCGGTCCTTCTGCGCTCTCCGCCGGAAAGCTGGATCCCAAGGCTCTTCCTGATCCCCTGCAGTCCAAACTCCTGCAGCAGCGACTCCACGATATCTTTTTGTTCGGCTTTGGGAAGGTCTGACATTTCAAGCACGGCCCTGATGTTGTCCTCGACACTCAGTTTCCTGAACACGGACGCTTCCTGCGCCAGGTAACCGATCCCCATTCTCGCGCGTTTGTAAATAGGTTCCGAAGTAATTTCATTCTCGTCGAGGTAGATCTTCCCCTCATTTGGAGTGATCAGTCCGACGATCATATAAAATGTAGTGGTCTTTCCAGCACCGTTTGGTCCGAGGAGGCCGACGATCTCTCCCTGCGACACATCGACGGAAACATGATTTACCACGGTCCTCGACCGGTATTTTTTTACCAGGTTATGGGTATGCAGTCTCAATTTTTCCATATTGTTCACATATTAGAAAACGAAGTTCAGGGCCTGGTATTATGCCTCACCGGCGTCTTCCTTGCGCTTTCGCTCCCGGATGATCCGCCTGCTGATACCGATTCCGACTTCATACAATATAATAAGCGGCATCGCAACCATCACCTGGCTGAAGATATCCGGGGGCGTGATCAATGCCGAAAGTGCCAGGATCAGCACAATCGAGTGCCTCCTGTACTTTTTCATAAATTCCGGTGTGATCAGCCCGATCTTTGTAAGGAAATAAGAGAGAATAGGCAGTTCAAACACGATTCCGGAGGCCAGTGTAACCGAAGAAACCGTCTGAACATAAGAACGGAGCGTCGGATTGCTGATTACCTCCTCGCTGACCCGGTAATTTCCCAGGAAATGGACAGAAAGCGGGGCAATCAGGTAGTAACCGAATGCCACACCCAACATGAAAAGCAGGGAAGTGTAAAATACGGCGCCGCTGGCGGTTTGCTTTTCCTTATCATACATGGCGGGCTTAATGAACCGCCAGAACTCCCAGAAAACATAGGGGAAAGCAATGATGAAACCGGCCACCAGGCTCACAATGATATGCATGGCAAACTGCTCAGCCATCTTCACTGTCTGCAGTCCGAAAGGCCTGGAATTGATGCACAAACGCTGGATATTCAATTCCTGACCGAGCATGCACAACAACCTGTTGGTCAGGAACTCAGGCGTCTTCGGTGCAATAATGATCACATCAAAAACAATCCGCTTGAAAATAAAGGCAATGATGGCAAAAACAAGAATGGCTACAATGGACCGGACCAGGTGCCACCTTAATACTTCAAGGTGCTCCAAAAACGACATTTCTGCTTTGGTCTCTTTTGCCATCGGGAATAAGAAATTCTAAAAGTGCTGCAAAGTAACAAAAAATATCACTGGCGCACGCCAGTTTCAACCATGATTTTTTATAGTTTTGCCCTCTTGTCAGGACATAAAAACCTGTTTGATATCCGGTTCCTGCAACGGGTATTCCGCAAAGGATAAAAAAACCCGGGCAGATTTTAACAGCTTAAATTTCAGTCGTAAAATATTTTTATCTATTTTTAGTAAAATAACTGGAGGTATATTACAGATGCAGGTCTCTGACCAACAACTACATGATTTCCTGAAACGCTATTTCGGGTTCGATAGTTTCAAGGGTAACCAGGAAGATATCATTAAGAATGTTCTTAATGGAAAGGATTCTTTTGTGCTGATGCCAACGGGTGGCGGCAAATCCCTTTGCTACCAGTTGCCCGCCCTCATGATGGAGGGAACTGCGATTGTGATTTCGCCGCTGATCGCCCTGATGAAAAACCAGGTGGATGCCATGCGCTCGTTCAGTACCAACGAAGGTGTGGCGCATTTTCTGAATTCATCACTCACCAAAAGCGCGATCGCGAAGGTTAAGCAGGATGTGCTCGATCAACGGACAAAATTATTGTATGTTGCCCCGGAATCACTCACAAAAGAGGACAACGTGGAATTCCTTAAAAATGTGAAAGTCTCTTTTTATGCGATCGATGAAGCACACTGTATTTCAGAATGGGGACATGACTTCCGCCCGGAATACCGGCGCATAAGGCCCATCATTAATGCGATCGGATCAGCCCCTATTATTGCGCTTACAGCCACGGCAACTCCGAAAGTGCAGAGCGATATCCAGAAAAACCTGGATATGATGGACGCGAATGTATTCAAATCCTCCTTCCGAAGGCACAACCTCTATTATGAGATCCGTCCAAAAATACATGCCACCAAGGAAATCATCAAATTCATCACGGCCAATAAAGGCAAATCAGGCATTATCTATTGCCTGAGCCGTAAAAAAGTCGAGGAGCTTGCCCAGACCCTGGTAGTCAATAATATCAAGGCCCTTCCCTACCATGCAGGCATGGATGCCGCCACGCGGTCAAAAAACCAGGACATGTTCCTGATGGAGGAAGCAAATGTAATTGTCGCCACCATCGCCTTTGGCATGGGAATCGATAAACCCGATGTGCGTTTTGTGATCCATTACGACATCCCCAAGAGCCTGGAAGGCTATTACCAGGAAACCGGGCGGGCAGGCCGTGACGGAGGTGAAGGCAAATGCATCGCCTTTTACAGGTACAAGGACATCCAGAAACTTGAAAAATTCATGCAGGGGAAACCGGTGGCCGAACAGGAGATCGGAAAACAGCTCCTTCTTGAAACCGTCTCATATACAGAATCTTCTGTTTGCCGCCCCAAACTATTGCTGAATTACTTCGGGGAAATTATGGAAGAGAATTGTGACAATTGTGACAATTGTTTGCATCCGAAAGAAAAATTTGAAGGCAAAGGGTATCTTGTATTGGCATTAAAAACTATATTAGGGGTCCAGGAAAGATTCAAACCTGAGCATATAGCAAACGTGCTGGCCGGCAATGCCACCAGCGCAGTGAAATCGTACAAACACCATCATAATGAGTTCTTTGGAGCAGGTAAGGAAAAGGATAGTAAGT
>JAZBOU010000079.1:0-23144 GCA_036351275.1 Bacteroidales bacterium | reverse complement strand
CATCGTCATGGTTGATCGTAAGATCCTGTGGTACTTCAGAATATAAGGTGCTGAAGGCACCTCCATGGTGATGGAACAAATGATGAGTATAGTCTTTGTGCTGGGGATTATAAGGCCAGCTTGATTGCTCAAGAAAATATTTTCCTCCAATATTGCCAAATGCCGGGAGCAGGCCACGTGGCTGGGGTTCTGTTTGTTCATCAGGCAAGAAATCGGGCCACATATTGTCGAACATTCCCCAAACGTAGGTGTCGTTTACAAACGAATACGATACCTCGGAAGCAGCAATAAGCCCAAGCGCCCCTGCATTCTCACCTCCATAAGTATAGCGATGGAATTTTTCTGTAAAAGACTCACCTGCAATATTGTACTTTCCCGTGAGGCAATTTATTGAGAATATGAATGACAGGTCTGTATTGGTGAGGCCATTGATATCATTGCTCCTGAAATCCGGTTCGCCCCAGCCATCAACTGCACCATGGTCACGGTGTTGGAGTATGAAGGCCCCGTTATTCAGGGCATCAACCACATCCTGTGAAGTTCCGCCCGACCATCCGCCAAGTTCTGCAGGTGTTTCGGGGATGTATCCCAATCCGTCCGGGCCAAAATATTCAATTACCATATAGGTATTCTGATTCGTTGACCATACCGATCCTGGCGTGCCGGAATATATGGCATTGATCCTGACAGGGTCTTTGCCCTGTTGATGCTTAAAATATCCTCCAACAGTTTCAGAGCAAAGCTGGAACCAGCGTTCATCCTGCCATCCCAGTGCCGTGATCGGGTGCTGGTAAAAGTAAGGGTCGGTAGGAGGATTGGTCTCATAATTGATCACCTTGGTGATCATGATTTCCAACTCCGTCTCATCACGGGCGGTCATTCGGGCGAATGCGATATCAGGAAGGTCGTTTTCAGTAACATCAGCGTAAATATTATCAGAAGCACAGTAAGCAGACCAGATCGGTGATATGATCGTGCTTCCGCTACTTCCAAAGTCGCCCAGCAATAAAACAGCAACAGGAGGAATTGCCCAGTTGGCGTAAGCATCGTTAATAAAACTTTCAATGGCAGTTGTTGTATTTCCCCCAACTTCTGTAGTGGTGAGTATGCCGGTCCGTATGCCCTGCATATTTCTGAACAAAGCAAGCTCTTCAGCCCATGATGTAAATACAGGGTCATCGGGAGTAATGATCAAATATTCAAAATCGGGAGTCCCCGATTCGGGATCATATAATGGATATTCAATATCAGGCAAAGATGCATAATTGATCATCATATCACTCAGAATGGGGTCGAAATAGCGGTTCCGAAGACGATTTTCGCCAAAAGTTCCGTCGCCCCCTTCAAACTGAACCTCTACTTTAAGGTCGCGGTAAACTTTCAGTTCTTTTGATACCGGGTTGTATTGAAATGGCGTGATCCCGAGTATTACACTCTCAACGCCCCTGATCATGGTCTTTTCAGAAAGGCTGACGGGTTCGGCGGGGTAATATGCATTTGTCTGGTAGATCCTGGAATTTTTCTCATATTGCAACGGACCGTCATCCGTAGTTTTCGGGATCCTCGGTGCCGGAGCTATATGTATGTTCTTATAGGTTTCAACCCGTTCAGCAGTGATGGTATATTTCACCTCTGCCCCGTTTGGAACGGCGATAAACCGCCCATTACCCGGAAGGTTTGGTGCACCTTCGCTATTGGGCAGGAAGGAACCTTCAAGCTGTATGTTCTGCAACTCTTCGCCCTTCAGTTCAAAATCGGTAAAGGTGAACTCTTCAACCGAATATGTGATCTCCAAACCACTTGCATCAGCTTTTTCAAGATTGAATCCTGCGTTTGACCATGCATCGCTAAAGCTTTGCTTTTGAGCAAAGGCGCCCAGTGAAAAGATCAGCACAAGTTGTACAAAAAGCAGAATGGGTTTCGGGTATAAATGTGTTCTCATAAAGTAAGATCTTTTAAAAACGCATACTAATAGCGGCCTATTTGGTGACTAATAGGAACAAAATTATAAATAAATATTTCAATATCTGAATATTAACAATCTATTAAGAAAATATAAGCGGGGAAACCGGATTCCCCGGACCATTAAGCGTGTAATTATTTTACAATCAACTTTTCTGTGTGAATACCTTCAGAAGTTTTGATGCAGCATAGATAAATGCCAGCTTTTAAGCCTGATACATCAATTTCTCTCAGATAAATACCCTTTTCTCTGATTATGCCGTTCTCATATTGAGCGATCTTGTGGCCGAGCAGATCAAAAACTACGATTTCAACTGCAGTTGTCCTTTCCAATGTATATTCAATGTGAAGTGCTGAGCCGGCAGGATTGGGCCAGATGTTGAAGTTTGGCCCGGAACCCGGATCATTGCTTTGCATCCCTGTTGCGATGTCGACCGGTGGCAACACGATATAATCAATCCAGGCGCAATCCTCACCGTTTGAGAGATATCCGTCTTTTTCATACACCCATCTGAATGTGTGCAGACCCTGCGTTACGGGATAGCTAACGACCTCCCAGTTCAATTCTCCCGACCATTCACCAACCATATCATAATCGATGTAAAACCTGAGAAAATCCCATTCCGCCTCCGAGGAAACCTTCCTGTAAAAACTCAGGTCGCCATCGGCCAGCACATCGATATACAGGAACAGCTCCGATTGTTGTCCGTCGGATATATTGCCGGATTTTGCACAGTATGATCCTTCATATGCTTCACTGCTGTTTATGGTCCAGGGAGCATTCCCTTCAAACTGCCAGTGAAAAGTGGTAAAGTCGCCGCTTTCCCAATCCTCGACCAGCACACCTGCCGAAGTAAAGAAGTCATCCGTGAATCCATATGCACCGGAGGTTACGCTGAAGACGAATTGAATATTTGATCCCAGGGGTGTTCCTTCATCGACATGCACTTCAAATGTGGCAGATTCATTCATTCCAGGAACCATGTCACCAATCTCTACTGTAGCACTTCCAACTATGCTTACCCAGGGGCTGCTGATCTCCAGCGATGCCATGGCTCCCGGAGCAGTAGCATGGCCGGTATTCAGGGCCCCGAAGCTGATACTTGCAAATTCCCCCGGATCAAGGAATCCATTCCCATTTCCCCCAGCCTGATCATCAATGATCATGGCACTACTTTCAAGAACAGGTGCATTGAGCACTATACTGAATTGGTCCAGCCAGCTTTCCTTGCTATCATCGGTTATGTTTATCATGAACTCAACAATTTCCTGGTCAGGCACATCATCGCTGATACCATACGCATAATCGTTGCTTGTTCCAGCTGTTGTTCCAGCCGTCATATCGCCATATTCACCTTCTGCATCGGTTATTTCAACATATTCACTGGTGGTGCTGATCACTGCCGAAACATTGCTTGCGTCAGCCGTCCCGGCATTCTCAAGGTTGATGGTCATCAGGTTTGTTTCGCCGAAATCCGGCAGGCCATTTGCGTTACCACCGATCTCATCATCAATTTCATGATCGTGGTATATGATGAATGGAAGTCCGGATGGTGCAACGGCGATACTGTAAGTCCTTTTCTGGCAATTATATCCACTGATCGTGAGCTGGGCATTGCCAACAGAGGTAAAAGGCGGTTCGATCGCAATAGTTGCCTGCCCGTATGCATCCGTCTGGCTGGTACCGTGCATCACCCCATCCCTGGTGAGGGTGCAGCTTAAGCCTTCCACGGGCACATTGTTGCTGAGCACGGTCACATCGAATGTTGTCGCTCCGACCAGTATGGGAGAATCGAAAATTGCATCGGCCAGGAATGGCTCATCGCACCATATCTGCAGGGTGGGGTCACCCAGTATATTAATGTCGTAAAAATTCCAGCGCAGGGCACCTTCTTCGTGCTGTCCGGGTGCAGTTACCCAGGGGGCGGTTTGTATCTTGCTTTCCATGAATGCCTGCCCGATGCGGTCCAGTTTTTCATCATACATGGCATCAAGCATTTCGCGGTGCAGATGGGCAGCAGGGCCTTCTGTCTGCCCTTCATTGAACCACCCGTACCTTGAATTCCCGACAACGGCAACGGCAAAATTGTCTATGGCGACCATGCGTTCCATAATGCAGTCGGAATCGTCGAATGCACCACAGATACAGCCATGGCTTTGGAATAACGCATAATTGTGGGTGGTACCGTTCACCTGGGAAAAATTCGCATTGGTGATATCGCTGTTCATAAGATGCATGACATAGGTGGAGTTAGCATGCCCAACATGATGGATGAAGGAACGGCCCTGATTGATCCTGTCGAGGATAGTGCTGGTTCCCCAGTTTTCATGCAGTTCGTAAAGGCTGTCGATTTCATGGGTGGTGGGTATGCCGTTGGTAGTATAGCCGTTATCTTCATGATAACCGATCAACAACCTCAGGTAGTCCGATCCCCATGTTTGAGGGTTGTCATAAAGATATTCACCCGCTAAAATTGGATGCTCAAACTCTCCGAGAACAGGATTATCCTGGTAAGAGATGGTTTTATTGAGCATAGCATCGAGTTCATTTGGGTAGCTGAATGACAAACGGCCGACAGCCAGTTCAGGGAGCAGGTCGTCTTCTCCGATCTCTCCCCAACGGTTATCACCATCATCATTCCAGCTGCCATCGAGGGCATTGTAATAAAGATCGGCAGGAATATTATTGTCCTCATAGCCGGATCCCGATTGCACGTAGCAATAAAATCCCCGGTATGGAACATGCTCCACATCTCCGCCCAGGAGGACATATTCTATGCTGCTGTTCTGGTATTCCTGGATGATATAATTCCTGATCTTTTCCTGAAGATCCTGCCCGCTTATCGTTGCACTGATATCTTCAACTGTTTTCACTTCAGAAATCAGACCACGGTACATATACAGCTCAATAAGTTCTTCAAATTCGTTTTCGAATGCCTGTGGTGTGATGATCAGAAGCTGGTAAGGAGCGCTTTTGTTGCTCTTGGATGGATAAGCTGACATCATCCCGGGATTATGTACAAAACCCGAAATCCGGTTCTGTACCGCTTTACTGCTGCTCAGCATGTTCAATGCAACAGAAGATCTCTGATCCTTTTCTGTGTTTACGGTAACCCTGATATCTTCGTAATACGAAAGCGATCCTTTTGAAGGATTATACATTAAAGGGCAAATACTCAACAGGGCAATGCCATGGCCATTCATATATTGTGTTGAGACATTCCCTTTCATTTTTATGGGGTAGAGGGCATCAGAATTGTATACTGCCTGATCCATCATAAAAATACCCGATCCCCCTTCCGATAAAGGCCTTGATGCCTGATGGGGGTAGATCATAAAAGTACCCGGGATAGAAACCTCGCTCTGACCGCTGACGGTTACAGAAACTACTTTTTCTCCGGGGGGAAGCAATAGTTTCACGGCAAACCATGGCATTGAAGGTTTTCCGCTTTCGGCAGTGTTCAGGCAACCGTCGAATCCAACGAGCTGGTATTCTCCAACATGGGATACGGTATAATCAGAAAAGTGGTAGCTTTTGGTCACTTCACCACTTATGACCGGGATGCTCAGAATGGTGCAGATCAGCAAGCTTATGAATGTCCTCATTGCAATAAAGATTTAGTTATCGGTTACTTTCTTTTCAAAAAGCATGGCAAGTTATCATTTTCAATCCATTAAGAAGACATCAGGGCCTTATAAAAGGTTGCCATTCAGTTTGTTTAAAATAATTCTAAATAGCGTTTTTTCGTCAATCTACAGGGCAAAAAAAAACCATCCCCGGCGAGGGATGGTTTTCCTGATATAGTTATCATTTATCGTTGTACAATGATCTTTTCGGTTAGAATACGGTTGTTGTTTTCGATCACGAGGAAATAGATTCCTTCAGCGATCTTCGACAGATCAATTGTTTTAACGAATTCACCGTTCACGGAGATTTCTTCTTCACTGAGGATGGATTCTCCGACAATGTTCCTGATACCGATTTTGACTTTTTCATTTTTATCGGAAGAAAGCTTGATGGAGAATGTTCCGTTGTTGGGGTTGGGGAATACTGAGACACCCACATTCAGGTCATTGTCAGCAATGCTGAATGTATTGTCGACAGAAACCTCAAGGGCAAGGGATACGGGTCCGTTGCCGCAGTCGTTGGTACCATAAACTTCGATACTGGCCTGTCCTTCATAGGATTCATTCCATGTAACGGTAAGATTGTGCATATCAACGCTCAGTTCGTTCCATGCTTCTTCCGGGCTGACAGACCATGTATAGATACTGGTGTTCGGGTCTTCTGTTGTTGTATAGCTGCTGCTAGAAGACACGAAATGGTCGACAAATGCCGGGCCATCAGGTGTATCCATTGCCGCTGGCAGTGGTTCAACAGCCATCGTAACACCATTTGAAGAGGCGGGGTTATTAACGGCGCAGGAGAATGAGGATGTCAGTTCGCAGCTTACCACGTCTCCGTCAGAGAGTTCACTTGACATGAATACAGGATTGTTATCACCGGCATTTTCACCGTTGACTTTCCACTGGTAAACCGCCTGTGAACCGCCATTTTCAGGAGTGGCAGTAAAGGTTACTTCTTCGCCAGCGCATATATCGTTGATATCCGATTCAATGCTGACGGCAACAGGAAGTTCAGTAACCACACTCATCGTAAGCGGGTTGGATGTAGATGGATTACCTGTAACACAACTCTCATTTGAGGTGAGTTCACAGGTCACAATATCACCGTTATTCAGAGCATTTGTGATGAATACGGGATCGTCGCTTCCTGCATCTACACCATTTACCTTCCATTGGTAGGATGGTGCATCACCGCCATTCACCGGTAATGCAGTAAATTCAACTTCACTGCCTTCGCAAATCTGGAGACCGGCAGTTTCGATGCTTACTGAAACCGGAAGGTTTTCGTTCACCGTCATGATGATCTCATTCGACATAACGGGGTTTTCAAGCGTACATTGAAGGACTGAAGTAACTTCGCATGCAACGATGTCGCTGTCGGCCAGTTCGGAAGTAATGTATGTATCGGTGCCGTCGCCAACGTCCATCCCATTGAGTTTCCACTGGTAAGAAGGAGCTAAGCCACCGTTTTCAACATCAGCAACAAACGTAACTTCCTGGCCTTCGCAAATTTCTTCGCTCTGGGCAGTTACGGTTCCGATCACCTCTACATTTTCACGAATGGTAACGTAATCCTCTGCTGTGTAGGTATCCGTTGAAAAAGCACTGGTTACCTCAAGGGTTACATCATAAGATCCGGGAGTTGAATAGAGGATACCGCTCGGGTTTTGTTCTGTTGATGTAGCAGGGTCTCCTCCTTCGAAAGTCCAGGACCATGCGATAGGTTCACCTTCTGACAGGTCAGTGTAATCAAGGGTTGATTCATCACAGGTTGAAGTGGTGCTGGCTTCAAAATTCGCTATCAGGCCGTCTTCCACGAGAAGGACATCTTCATAACGGAACTTGTTCTGCTTGGTAACAGTAAGGGTAACCTCTGTTCCCATTGGCAGGTCGTCGGGTATAGGTATGATTTGCATATTGCCGATGGCCGTTACAGCAGCCAGGATCTCGCCTTCAGAATAGAGGGCGATCAGCGAACCCATATCAGCCTGCACCTCGAATGTGCCGGATTGATAGGTTATATAGTCATTGTGTTGCACGCTCAGTTCGGTAGGCACATCATAATACAGGGTAAGGAAGGCTCCGCCATGATGGTGGAACAGGTGATACGTTACGGTTTTATTGTTCGTGTTATAAGGCCAGTTTGACTGCTGCAGGAAGAATTTCCCTGATGAATTTCCGAAGGCCGGCATGGCAAATTGCTGTGGATATGTTGTTCCGTAATCCGGCATGAAGTTGGGCCACATATTATCAATGAATCCCCAAACATAGGTGTCATTTACAAATGAGTAGGATGTTTCAGAGGCTGCGGTGATTCCCAATGCCCCGGAATTGTGTCCACCACTTGTGTGACGGTGGAATTTTTCAGCGAAACATTCGCCCCCCATATTGTATTTACCGGTCAGGCAGTTGATCGACATTACAAAGGTGAGGTCGCTGTTGGTAAGACCATTGATGCTGCTGTTATTATAGGATGGTTCGCCCCAACCGGTCGTGCTTCCATGGTCGCGGTGCAGCATGATGAATGATCCATTGTTAATGGTGTTGTTGATCTGTGTGGCATTGCCACCGGTCCATCCACCCAGAACATTCGGTGTTGCAGGGATATAGCCGAGGCCGTTTGGACCAAAGTAGTTTACAATGGTTGCTGTATTTTGAGCTGTTGACCATGAAGCTCCGGGACTGCCTGAATAAATATCATTAATGCGGACAGGGTCCATTCCAAGTTCATTTTTCCAGAAACCTCCAACAATCTCACCGCATAGCTGGAACCAGCGTTCGGTTTGCCAGCCGATAGCTGTGATCGGGTTATTATAAAAGTCGGGGTTGGTAGGAGGATTGGTTTCGTAATCAATGAACTTGCTTACCATGGTTTCCAGCTGATCAGCATTATTCGCCGTGATACGTGCAAAGGTCATCTCGGGAAGATCATCCCCGTTCACGTCGGCGTAAATATTGTCAGAGGCACAGTATCCGTCCCAGATCGGGGAAATGATATTTGTGCTTCCGCTTGATCCGTAATCACCGAGCAGGAGTACAGCTGACGGGGGTATGTCCCAGTTGGTGTAGGCATCATTCACATATGATTCGATCGCAAAAGTAGAGTTACCACCCACATCGTCAACAGTTACAACCTTGGTTAAAATACCCTGCATATTCCTGAATTCGGCAATGGTATCAGCCCATGCAACATAGTCAGCGCCTGTAGGAGTGATGATCAGGTATTCGCACCCTTCTGTCTTGGTATCACCTCTTTCGTGTATCCAGTTGTAATCAATTTCCGGGAGGGACTCGAAATTCAGTATGGCGTCAGCCAGAATGGGATCCCACCACCTGCTGCGGTAGCGGTTCTCTCCAAACTGATTGTTTCCACCAACAAATTCGATTTCAACTTCAATGTCGCGAAGAACAAGGAGCTCTCCTGTAACCGGATTATACTGGAAAGGTGTAATTCCGAGCATGACAACATCTACGCCCCTGATGGTGGTTGGCTCAGAGATATTGACCGGGTTTGCAGGGAAAAATGCATCCTGTGCATAGATCGCCATATCCTTTTCAAATCTCAGTGGGCTGTCATCATCCTCAAATGGGATATTGTGTGAAGGTGCAATATTCATTCCGGGGATTGACTCAACCCGCATGTTGATGATCTTCAGCTGTGGGGTTGCTCCCACCGGCATGGCAATATAACGGGCCTCGCCGGGGAGATTTGGTGCGCCTTCGTTTGTGGGGAGGAGTGAACCGGGCATTTGCACCATGGTCATATCCTCGCCATTGATGGTCATTGGATTCAGCGTAAAATTGTTTATGGAGTGTACTACTCGCACTCCTGTGTTTTTGGCAGACTTCAGCGTAAATCCCTGGTTTGACCAGCTGTCGCTATACCTGACTTCTTCAGCCTGTAAATAAGCAGAGAGAAAGAAAGAGACCAGCAATGTTAGCAGTGCCTGCTTTAGAAAAGTAAATGTGTTCATGTTAGTTTTATTTATGATCGGATCTTAGCTTTTTGATCCAATTAGTTTCTACAAATATTCATATTGTGAGTGCAAATATATAAAAGATATATACACTTATAAAGAGCATTATATATTTTTACAGTTCTGGCTATGCACTTATTTTTGTAATATTATTTTCTCCGTACGGGTATATTTGCCGTTATCGATCACCAGGAAGTATATCCCTTCAGCATATCCCTCCAGGTTGAAAGTCCTGATAATTTCCCCGTCAACTGCAAGCTGTTCTTCAGAAAAGATTGTTTCCCCGATCATATTCCTGATGCCAATGCTTATGTTTTCCATACCCCGGCTTGTGAGCTTCAGCTTGAAAATACCGCTGTTCGGATTTGGATAAACACTTAGCTCAACACCTGCTGCATCTTCAATTGCAGTAGTATTATCGAGTACAACGACCAGGCTTTCGGATTCCTGTCCGGTTCCACACATATTTGAACCCTGCACACTTACATTGGCCTCGCCCATATAGTCCGGTGCCCAGATCACTTCCATTTCATTATCTGAAGCGTTCATGCTTTGCCATGCAGATTCCGGTTCAACGGTCCAGGTGTAATCCGAAACAATTGTATCGCTGTCAGTAGAATAGGCTGATGCCTGAACGGACTGAATGTCAATATATGTAGGTCCTTCCGGAGTTGCAAGTTGAGCCGGTTCGTTTATTACGGTCATTGTGATCTCGTTTGAGAAGGCAGAATCCACGTCGACGCAAATCTCGGATGATATTAGCTTACACCAGATCACATCTCCGTTTTGTAGGAGAGAAGTGACGTAATACGGGTCATTTGTACCACACTCCATACCGTTCTTTATCCACTGGTAAGTAGGATTGTCTCCACCATTTTCCGGAATGGCATTAAATATGACCTGCGTACCTTCACAAATTGTTGTTGAAGTATCCGATTCAATCGTGACCGAAACAGGAAGGGTACTTCCAACCTCCATCACAATGGCATTTGACAAAACGGGATTCTGTGAAGTACAGCTGTATGATGAAGTTAATTCGCATTCAACGATATCATCATCTTCCAGTTCTGTTGTAACAAAAGTAGTGCCTCCTGAACCAACATTGTTGCCATTGATCTTCCACTGGTAAGCCGGGTTACTACCGCCATATGTCGCTGCTGCGGTAAACTCAACTTCATCACCCTGGCAAATGTCGTTGATCGATTCTACGATACTGACAGTCGGCTGAATGTTATCCATGATCGTGATGTAATCCTCGTTGACAAAAGTGTTTGTTCCGGTAATTCCTGTTACCTGCAGCGTAACATCGAAATTGCCGGTGCCGGTATAAACAATTCCCTGTGGGTTCTGATCTGTGGATGTTCCTGGTGTTCCCCCCTCAAATGTCCACAGCCATGATGTCGGGTCTCCCAGGCTGAGGTCTGTGAAGTTAATGGGTTCGTTCGGGCAATTCGTGGTTAAATCGGCCATGAAGTTGGCTGTGAGCGGATCTACAACCTCCAGCAGTTCCTCGTACCTGAAATAATTTTGTTTGGTGATGGTGAGTGAGACCATCGCACCCAGCGGCAGGCTTGTTGGAATCGGGATGGACTGTTGAACACCTGTTCCGGTGGCAGTGGCAACGATTTCGCCATCATAATAAAGACAGATAAGTGATCCATCATCGGCAGTGATCTCAAAGCTGGATGACCCATAAATGATCTCTCCGCCATGATCAACGGTAAGGTTCACAGGTACTTCGGAATACAGGTTGAGGAATGTTCCGCCATGATGATGAAACAGGTGATAGGTTACCTGCTTGTTACTGGTATTATATGGCCAGTTTGATTGTTCCAGGAAAATCTTACCGGCAGCATTTCCAAAAGCAGGCAAAGCAAAATCCCGGGGGTAGGCTGTTCCGTAATCCGGCATGAAATCAGGCCACATATTATCAATGAATCCCCATACATAGGTATCATTTACAAATGAATAAGAAACTTCTGATGCAGCTGTTATCCCGAGTGCACCGGAGTTTTCACCATCATAAGTATACCTGTGAAACTTTTCAGCAAAGCATTCTCCGGACATATTATACTTCCCGGTCAGGCAGTTGATCGACATCACAAAGATCAGATCGGTATTGGTAAGCCCATTAATGCTTGAACTGTTATAGGATGGTTCTCCCCAGCCGCTCGTGCTTCCATGATCACGATGAAGCATTATAAATGATCCGTCATTTATGGTATTGTTGATCATAGTGGCATTACCACCTGTCCAGCCCCCGAGGATATTGGGTTGTGCCGGTATGTATCCGAGCCCGTTTGGTCCGAAATAGTCCACGACTGTTGCAGTATTGGTGGCTGATGACCAGCTTGAACCGGGCGTGCCGGAATAGATATCATTGATGCGAACAGGATTCTTGCCCTGGATGTTTTTCCAGAATCCACCAACGACTTCTCCGCAGAGTTGGAACCAGCGTGTACTTTGCCAGCCTATCGCCGTGATAGGATTGTCATAGAAAGCGGGATTTGTCGGCGGATTGGTTTCATGATCAAGGAACTTGGTCACCATTACTGCTACCTGTGCCGAGTCGTTGGCAGTGATGCGCCCGAAGGCCATTTCAGGCAGATGGTCCCCGTCCACGTCAGCATAAATATTGTCAGAAGCACAGTAGCTGTTGTATATGGGGGATAAAATATTTATATCCTGGTTGGGTCCAAAGTCACCGATCAGCAGCACCGCTGCCGGGGGTACCGTCCAGTTTGTATAAGCATTGTCCACAAAGGATTCTATGGTCGATGTATTATTACCCCCCACTTCGGTGAGTGTTACAACTTCGGTGAGTATGCCCTGCTTATTACGAAAAGTGGCAATAGAGTCGGCCCAGTAAACATAGTCGGGATCGTCAGCAGTGATGATCAGGTATTCGCATCCGTCACCTCCTTTGGTATTGTATAGCAGGTTTGGATCTACAGCAGGCAAAATATCAAAATTGAGAATGGCATCTGCCAGTATCGGATCCCACCAGCGGCTACGATACCGGTCTTCGCCAAAATGTCCGTTCCCTCCCTCAAAGGTGATCTCCAGCTCAATGTCTCTTAACACTTTCAGCTGCTTGCTTACCGGGTTATACTGGAAAGGCGTGATCCCGAGCATGACCACATCCACTCCACGGATCTTTGAGGGTTGCGACAACGCTACCGGTTCAGCAGGATAAAAATCATCTTTGCTGTAAATAGATTGATCCTTTTCATATTTCAGAGGACTGTCATCATCTTCGAACGGGATGTGTGGAGCAGGCGCAATATTTACATTGTCAATTGTTTCCACACGCATTCGGACGATATTTAAGTTTGCTTTAGCTCCCTGTGGAATGGCAATATACCTGCCCTGGCCGGGAAGGTCAGGAGCACCTTCCTGGTTCGGAAGCATATTGCCGGGCATATGAACCAGTTTCATATCTTCACCCTTGATAGTGACGGCACCCAGGCGGAATGAATTTACCGAGTGCATCAGATGCACACCCTGTTGCGATGAACTTTGCAGGTCGAAGCCCTGTTCGGTCCAGCTATTGGAATAACGGACCTCCTGTGCATTGGCTTGAAAAACAAGTATAAGGCAGCAAATTAGCGTTGCACCCAATTTAAGGGTAAATGGTAAGGTTTTCATTGTGGTTTAGTTTTGAATACTATATCGTTTAGTATTTCAAATTTACGAATAGAACACTATTAAACCTAATAACGGATAAGCTTTTTAGTGGTAATTACTGAGTTGGTTCTCAGGGTACACAGGTAGATTCCGCTTTTCAGGCTGTTTCCGCTCATGTCTTTTCCATCCCAGTTTAAGGTGTGGTTTCCAGCAGCCATCTGACTGTTTACCAGTGTGGCGACCTTTTTTCCTTCAACACTGTATACATCGAGGTTTACCATCATTTCATCTTGTAAACTGAATGTAATAGTCGTTTGATCGGTAAAGGGATTTGGATACATGTTCACAAATGACGCAGAAAGATCTTGATCCTGGTTATCCTCAATGGAGGTAACAATGTCGCCAAAGAAATTCAGGTATTCGTACATAAGGCGTTCCTTCGTTGAAGGAAGTTCGTCATCAACAAGAGAACCAAATTCAAACGAACAACCAATGGTTTTATATGAACCTTCATCGTAGGCGATCACATATGCATGCTCGGGATCGGTTCCTGTCATCACGCTAAAAGCATTGTCTTCGGGAAGCATGTAATAATCGTTGAGTGGGGTAACACCATCATAAGTGAAATGCATCCCTTCCGTAAAAGTAGCATCCACGCCCACGAGCGTGTCGTACTGGAACCATGAATCAACGACAACATCTATATTGAATCGGTTATGGATGGCACGGGGAGGATCATCATACCAGGTTCTCCTTCCTTCAAGGTAAAGATTCCCTCCGGCATTCAGATAATCAATGAGTATGTCACTTTCAGCGTTTGTGAGCTGATGCCCTGAAAAAATAATACCCAGGGAAACAAATACTGATTTGTACATGTTCAGGTCTTCCGGCCAGCTCGTTGTATAGTTCGCTGCAAGGTCGAGATCATTCAACGCATCGTATAACTCGGGCCCGGAAATATTGTTTGGATCAAGGTCGATCACGAGGGCCGAAAACAGGCCAACGACAACATCAAAACCACCGGCACCTGATATTTCGTTGTCGGCATTGATCTCTACGTTGAAAAACGCCACAAAACCATCCGGTGTGGTTTCTTCGGCATAGATTTCAAAAACGACTGATTCCGTACTTTGTCCGCTCATATTTCCTGCTGATTGCGGACCACCGAGGACATTTACAAATCCTTTTCCGCTGCAACTGAGCGCCACTTCAACATTCCTGGCTTCAGAAGAGCCGGTGTTAGCAATATCAATGGTGATCTCGGCACTTTCGCCGGGATCAAGTCTTCCGTTATTGTTGCCCATGGAATCATCAAAACTAAAGCCAGCATATTCCATGATGGGTGCATGTGCTTCAACAATGAACATGCTGTTCCATGTTGAATCTCCGTCGGTAGCAGTCACCTCAAATGTCACCAGTTCACCATCCGTGACATCATTTGCAACTTCGAATGCATATTCATCGGTGACGCTGGTTACGGATTGGGCCGGAACATTACCAAAATAGGCACTGTTATCGCTGATATTTATAAAAGTATTGTCTGAACTGATGGTAGCATCAACATCATTTGCGTCGATAAGGCCGACGTTTTCGAGGCTGAGCGAAAGCAGGACCGATTCGCCGTAATCCAATATACCATCGTTATTGCCACCGGCATCATTGATACTGAAGTCATCAAAAACAACATAAGGCATATCAGCCGATATTACAGGCACTTCAGCGTGGTAGCGGAAATAATTTTGTTTTGTCACTACAACGTCAAGAATGTCATCCGGTATCAGGGGAGTGATGCTCATGGTTTGAGGCGTTCCGTCAGATTCTGCCGTGGCCATGATCTCTCCATTGTGAGAAAGTGCAATAAAGGCACCTGAATCAGCAGTAACGGTAAAGCTTGAAACACCTATAAGCAATACATTGTCATGCATCACCATCAGGTTCTGTGGTACTTCTGAATAAATGCTTTGAAAAGCATCGCCATGGTGATGGAAAAGATTGTACGTTACTTCCTTGTTTCCTTCGTTGTATGGCCAGCTTGACGCCTGGAGAAAATATTTACCGGCAACATTGGCAAAAGCAGGCAGCATACCTCTTTGTTCAGTGATCGTTGGACCGTACTGGGGCAGAAAGTCCGGGAACATATAGTCGTATAGTCCCCACACATAAGTATCATTCACAAATGAATAGGAAACTTCAGAAGCTGCGATCAATCCTAAAGCTCCTTGTTCCATGCGGTGGAATTTCTCTGTGAAACACTCTCCGCTCCAATTGTATTTTCCGGTTAAACAGTTTATGGAAAACACGAAAATGGGGTCTTCATTCGAAAGGCCGTCCAGGCTGTTATTGTTGTACGCGGGCTCGCCCCATCCTGTATTACCGCCATGGTCACGGTGCTGTATCAGAAAGGACCCGTTGTTAATAGCCTCGTTCAGCATAGCAGCATCTCCATCGGACCAGTTTCCCAGTTCGGTCGGGGAAGCCGGGATATATCCAAGCCCATTGGGCCCGAATACGTTCAATATGGTCGAAGTGTTGGTGGCGGTTGACCAGGGATCTGTGTTTGGATTCCCGTCGTAGATCTCGTTGATCCGGACCGGGGTTTTCCCTTTCACATTCGCAAAATATCCCCCAACACTTTCTGAACATATCTGGAACCAGCGTTCAGTTTGCCAGCCCAGGGCTGTGATGGGGTTATAGAAACTTTCGTATGTCGGGGGGTTTGTCTCGTAAGATGTGATCTTGGTGATCATATTTTCCAGGTGTGTTTCATTCTGGGCAGTCATCCTGGCCATGATCACATCGGCCATTCCATTGCCATTTACATCACCATAGATGTGATCTGAAGCACAATAGTAATCCCATATTGGAGAAAGGATACCATTGCCCGTAGCGCCGTAATCAGCCAGGATCAGGAAAGCCAGGGGAGGGGTGCTCCAGGTATTGTATGCATTGTTAATAAAGTCTTCAATGGTATTCGTATTGTTGCCTCCAACCTCGGTGATGGTATATACACCCGTGCTGATCCCCTGCATGTTCCTGAAACGCTTAATCGTGTCCGCCCAGGAAAGAAAAACAGGATCATCGGGCGAAATGATCACATATTCGAAACCATCCGACTTGCTACCGGCAGTTGTATTGTATTCCAAGTTCGGAAGCGAAGCGTAATTGATCAAATGATCCTGCAGGATAGGATCAAACCACCTGCTGCGATACCTGTTGTCGCCAAATTGACCATTCCCGCCTTCAAACTCGATTTCGAGCTCAATGTCACGGTAAACAAGCAGTTCTTTCGTAACCGGGTTATACTGGAAAGGCGTTATACCAAGCAATACGGCATCAACACCCCTGATCGTTGTCGTTTCCGACAGAATAAATGGATTTTCAGGATAAAAAGCATTTTTCGAATAAATAGTTTCATCCTTGTTGTAATCCAGCGGACTGTTATCAGTATCGAGGGGGATACGCGGAGCAGGCGCTACATCAACATCTTTATATTTTTCAGTACGGTAGGACAGGATATTTAAGATTGGTTTTGCTCCCTGCGGCAGAGCTATATATTGGCTGTTACCGGGCAGGTCGGGGGCACCTTCATCATTCGGGATAAATGTATTCGGAAGATGTATGGCCTTCATCGCATTCCCTTTGACCGTCACATCCTGCATAGTGAATTCATGCACCGAATACATTATCTCTACACCGGAGTTATTGGCTTTTGTCAGGCTGAAACCTTCATCGCTTCTGTAATCTTTGAAAGTGAAAGTTTGCGCAGATGCTGTCAGCGATAACGAAATTATTAAAAGGACAAGAATAGTTTTGTAAATGCTCTTCATTGTTTCGGATAGTGTTAAGTTATGTTAGTTATGTATGTTAAATCAGGTTTAAAGCGGGCTAAGATAACTCTAATATTTAAATTAATCTACTCATATATAGATATAATAATACAATTTAGGTTGTCTGTCATGGGTATGAAACAATGGGAAAAGTGCTTTCAAGCGATTAAATAATCTATCTTTTAAGAATGACTTTACCTGTTTCAAAACGGTCATCAAGCTGTAGCTTGTAAATATACATTCCTTCCGGCAGCTTACTTCCATCCCAGGAAAAACTATGCGATCCCTCCCCGCAGATCCCGCGGGTAACATTTGAAATATGCTGGCCATTCAGATTATATATTTCCAGGTGAACCTCTGACTGCTTTTCCAGCAAAAGATTGAAGTTCACCTTACCGCTGCTCGGATTAGGCCACGTATTGAAAACAATATCCGCCCCCAATGCAGCATTATCATCAATATCAGTGAGAATACCCTCAAAAAACTCAAGGATCAGTATCATGAGTTCTTCTTTGGTGTTTTGATTATCGGTCAGCCCCCCGAATTCAAAGGATGTTCCAATAGTTTTGTATGTTCCTTCGTCGAGTGCGACTGCACTGCAATATGATGGGATCTGGTTGCGGAAAAGTTCAAATGCATTGTCGAGGGGGATGATCCTGTCGATACTATTGTTATCTCCGTCATAAGGAAAGAGCAACCCTTCAGTGAAGGATCCTTCCTGGCCGAAAAGTAATCCAAGGTCCCCGGCTCCATTCAATGTCCCGGCGATCTTGAACATGGTATGTGCAGCAGTTTGCTCATCCTTATACCAGGTATCACCGCCCTCCATGTAGACTCTTCCTCCATTATTGAGGAAATCAGCAAGTAATTGTCCTTCAGCCGGGTTCAGCACATAATTATCTTCATGCACTCCCAGGCAGACAAAAGCACAATAGTAAAGGTCAAAATTTTCAGGAAAGGTGGTGGTGTAAATCGGTGTGATGTCAAGCGAATTGATAACGTCTTCCATAACCGTTCCGGAATTATGGTTTCCGTCAAGGTCAACAATCAGTATGGGATACTTACCAACCAGGAACATCACTTCAAAATCGGTCTGGTACATCCCGTTATTTGCCGACACATCAATATTGAAAATTATCGTGTCACCGGTGGGTGCTGATTCATCTAATTCAAAAGAAAATGTTCCGCTTCCTGATTGATTCTGTGCAAGAGTACCAACACTGGCGGTTCCTTGCGTAATGTTAACATGCTGGTTTTCGGTTGACAATGTTGTTACAACACTGCTAGCTGTGAGGTTTCCGTTATTCAGCAGGGTTACATTAAGATCGGCTGATTCGCCCTGTTCAAGATGGTTGTTGCCGTTTTCATCGTCCAGTTCATAGCTTTCCATGACAATAAATACCCCAACCATATGTGGAAGGTCACTTATGGCATCCAGGTCAAATCCGGCATCAGGTGCGACCGATGCCCCGTCGCCATCATCGAGTATTTTGAAGTACTGTGCGCCCTGTAATCCCGAACCTTCAAGTTCAAATTCAGTTGTTCCCGTACCATCTCCAATATAGACCCACGGGCCATCCATGGTCTGTCCGGCATACAGGCTAAAACCCTCAGCGCCCATATCACCTTCAAAGATCTTAATATCAGGTCCTGGCAGATCCAGGATCATTTTCTGCATATCAACGACCACCCAACCATTCTTTCCGATTGAATAGTTGATCATGTCGGGAGGACCTATCAAGGCCGCGGTATTTCCTTCATCAGCCGGGTTATTGTCAGGTATCTGGCTGCTGATCATTCTCCACGCATACCATCTTGCAGTATCATTGGGCACAAGCTGAAAATCAAATGCGGTGCTGTTGAATTCCGTAACGTTAACACTGTCGGGGGTAACCTGGGTTTCATATCCGTTTGCCACCACCTTGATCGAATAATTACCCGGGAGAACATACTTATGGTAATCCCCGGCATAAGGATCGGAATAGGTTTGCATATAGTCGTTCACAAAAATGCTTGCCCTGACAGGATCGCCGGTTACTGCATCAGTAACAACGCCCTCAAGACCGTAACCGGCATATTCTATCATTGCCAGCATGGAGGGGTAGTTCCAGTTATAATACTGCATGATCTGCGATGCAGGGGGTTGTTTCTGATATGAGATCTCCATCGACCAGGAAATTGAGCCGGCCGATCCATAGTTTCCGTCCTTGGTGCTTCCGTTGATGGCATACATCCCGGTATTCCCCTGCCCGTATTCCAGGTAAGCATAGCCTGATTCGCTGCTGTATACTCCAGCAAGCTGTAAAATGTGTTGCGCATCGCTCGGGGCGCTGGAACGGTAGCTCCACGGGCAGGAAACATACTCGGTTCCACTGTGATACGTAGTATGAACGACAAATTGATTTTCAAAACTACAGTTTCTCAGAGCACGGGTTTCGATCTGGGAGAACGCTCCGGTACTGCCTCCCCATTCATCCCACATATAGCCATAGTCGCGGTTACAGTCAACGCCATTGGCGTTATACCTGCTCATATTTTCCCGGCCATCGGGATTGACCATATAGTAAATCCAAATTTCACGGTTGTCGACAAGTTCTGTTACTGTTGGGTCATTGCCGTATTTGCGGCACAGGTCCCTTGCAAAGCGGATGCAATTCTCAGCGGCGCCGATTTCATCTCCATGAATACCTCCATCGAATAAAACCTCGGCTTCATTTTCGTCGGTACCGACATTGTCGCTGATCTTCAGTGCGGCCAGTTCACGCCCTTCAACGGAAGAGCCATACATCTTCTTCATGCATATTGACGGAAAGGCCTGTACAAGGCTGTCGGCCAGGTCAACAATTTCCTGATACGAGTGATAATCGATCTTCATATCCCAGAAATCCCGGTAATGATCGTTGAGGTTCGGGATAGTGATTTTATAATCAATCCCTCTTTGATCGAGCAGATCAGTTTCTCCGGGTGTGACATACAATACTGCATGTCCGGGATAATAATCCCCTGTGAGTTTCAGTTCTGAGAGGATCTGTGTTGTAGACAAATCTTTGATATCTACCCTGACTTCCATTTCGTTATGCCTCCATCCCTGGGCATAGGTGGTCATGCAAAATGCAATCAAAAGAAGAATTGCAGTTATAGTGGTCCGTTTCATTATAAGTAGGTGTATTTTGATTTCTTTTTACCCTCCGGGGTAATCGAAAAGCAACTTAAGATTTGTGTGGAACAAATCTAATAATATATATGATACAACTATCTATTCCTATTCTAAATAAGAACAAATAATTGGTATGTTATGCACGATCTTGGTGACTTGAAACCCGAAATGTTGGGAAAATATCTCAGAATTTTCACCCGGTTTTTTTCATCCGGCAATATCAGTATTCTTTAACTTCCGCTTCTCCGCGAATGATCCTGTACCCGTTCATGGCCAGGGCTTCCATTTCATTTTCGCCGGGGTAGATGAATACGGGAGCAAAGCGGTGAACACGCATACGGATCCGTTCGCAGAACCATTTGTCGTATGCTACTCCGCCTGTTACCAGGATGCCGTCCACATCGCCTTCGAGAACGGCAGCCATCTCGCCGATCATTTTTGAGACCTGGTAGGCCATTGCGTCGTATATGAGTGTTGCCTTTTCGTCGCCGTTCTTTACCATTTGTTCTACTTCATAAGCGCTGTTGGTTCCAAGGTATGCTGTAAGGCCTCCTCCTCCGATAAGCAGCTTTTTTAATTCTTTGAAGGTATATTTCCCGGTGTAGCAAAGTTCTACAATGCTTATGGTTGGCAGTGTACCTGCACGTTCCGGCGAAAAGGCACCTTCTCCGCCAATGGCATGGTTTACATCTACGACACGTCCCCTTTTGTGGGCACCTACAGAAATTCCTCCTCCGAGATGCGCTACAATTAGGTTCAGGTCTTCGTATTCCCTGTCCTGTATCTGTGCATGTTTACGTGCAATGGCTTTCTGGTTGAGGGCATGGAATACGGAGCGTCGTTCAAAAAGGGGTGAACCGCTTATCCTGGCTACGTCCTCGAGTTCATCCACCACAACAGGATTGGCGATATATGCTTTTGCATTGGGAAGTTCGCGTGCGATATGATCCGCGATCAGTCCGCCCAGGTTACTGGCGTGTTCACCGATCGGGCTGTTGCGTAGATCTTCCTTCATTTTTTCGTTAACGGCGTACACCCCTGAAGGGATGGGCCTGACCAGGCCGCCGCGGCCCATAACGATATGGATGTCATCGATCATAATTCCTTCATCCTGCAAAACCCGGTGGATGACCTCCTTGCGGAACTCAAACTGATCGGTAATCTTTTCAAAACGGGCAAGTTCATCACTGGTATGATTGATATTCTTTGTGAAGATCTGTTCCTTGTTCTTGAATACGGCGATCTTGGTCGAAGTTGACCCCGGGTTTATGGCCAGGATTAAAATATTTTCCATATCGGTAGTCTGCTTTTCTGATGTTTAATGTACAGCTGCCGCAAGGCAAATGCTGTCGAGTTTCGATTCTTCCGAGTCCGATCTGGATGTCAGGACGATGGGTGCCGATGCCCCCAGGATATTTGCGGCAACCTTGGCATTTGCAAAGAAAATGAATGCCTTATATAGCACGTTACCGGCTTCAATATCTGGCAGCAGGAGGAGGTCGGCCATCCCTGCAACATTGCTTTTAATGCCTTTGTGTTCTGCTGCTTCTGCCGAGATGGCATTATCAAAGGCCAGCGGGCCATCGATCAGGCAATTAGGGATCTGCCCGCGATCGGCCATCTTCGAAAGAAGGGCAGCATCAAGGGTAGCCGGCATCATTTCGTTTACAAGTTCTACAGCTCCCAGCACTGCGATCTTCGGTTCTTCTATGCCCAGTTTGAGCAAGAACTCTATGGAGTTTTTCAGGATGTTGACCTTCGCATTCAGATCCGGGGCTATGTTCATGGCAACATCCGTAAGGGCAATGAGCTTATGATGGTATGCAGGAACCTCGAAAAGCGCAATATGCGAGATGATCTCATTGCGCCTCAGGCCCCACTCCTTATTCAGTACTGCCTTCAGCAGGGTAGCCGAACCAACATTCCCTTTCATGAGAATGTCAGCATCGCCGAAATGTACCAGTTTGACGGCCTTGGCAACGGACTCGCCGAGATTTGTTTCGTCGATGATCTCCATGCGGCTCAGGTCCAATTCCAGCTTGTCGCCAATGCGGTGGATCTTTTCTTTATCACCTACAAGTATAGGATCAATGATCTTCATCTTTGCAGCTGTTACAACAGCTTCGAGTGAATGCTCATCGTGGGCGGCTGCTACCACAAGTTTCTTCTTAGGTGACTTCTTCACGATATTACGCAATTCTGACAGGTTCTTCAACATATTTTATTTGTTTATTCTAATTCATTGATAATTAACAACAAATACCATTGTTAATCTTTTCACGGTGCAAAAGTATAAAAGATGGTAGTAAGTACAAAGCTTTATACGCAAAGAAATTGTTAATTCGTTTAATAGTTGATTAGTTGATAAGTTTTATAGAACCATGTAGCCTATTAACCAAGTAACAATGATGACCTTGGGGACAATTCCTACTTCTTCATGATTTTTATAGAATCTCTTTCTTTTCCATTAATACACAGAGAAATGATATATGTTCCTGCCTTTAACCTATTACCTTTGGAATCCTTCCCATCCCAAACGATGGTGCCTTCAGACGGAGAACTTTTGGTATCTTTCAGTGTATTCACGCAACGTCCGTTCATATCGTATACTCTGATAGCTGAACTACCATATTCTTTCTGCTTGTAGGATATATTGGTGCTGTAGCGGAAAGGGTTTGGCCAGGCTTCAAGGAGTTTTGAGTTTTGAGTTATGGGTTTTGAGTAGTCATCAACGCCTAAATCTGGGTCGTATTCGTAGGCACCCATGTCGATGCGGTCGTTTATAATGCGGCTGTTGCCGGCCAGATCGGTGGTGGGCAGATGAAGGGTGTCGCCATCAAACATATACAACACATATTTGTCATGTTCTTGCTTGATGTAAGGTAAATTCATGCCGGGTTCAAACATGGGTACGCCCGCATCAATACAAGGGGAACCTTCTGACAGGAAATATGGAGCCTCCGCTGT
>JAZBOU010000078.1:0-12835 GCA_036351275.1 Bacteroidales bacterium | reverse complement strand
TTACCTGATAAAGTTGATGATAGGGAGAGAGCTTTATACTTCGAAGGTTGTTAAGTCGCAGTAAGAGAATACGGGAATACGGTACAATGACGACAATTACGAGAATGATGACAATGATGACAATGACGACAATGACGACAATGATGACAATGACGACAATGATGACAATGATGACAATGATGACAATGACAACAATAACAACAATAGATTAAAAAGCAATTAAAAACAGATCGGTTTCGGGACCCAAAGCCCAACGCCTATCGCCTAACGCCAAGTCTTATGAAAAAACTATCCCTGCTGTTGATCAGCATGATGAGTACATTTTTTCTCACCGCCCAGACCCCGGGCACTTTATACCAGTATTTCGGAAACGACGGTATCGTACTTACCGATTTCGATAGCAATGGTGATGATGATAATGCCTCGCAAGTTGCAGTTATGCAAGACGACTTTAAAATTATCCTTGGAGGTAATACGTACATGAATGGAACAAGCAACCTGATGATTGCCCGCTATAACCCACATGGTAGCCCCGATATGGGTTTTGGCTCGAGCGGCATAAAGGTTTTCCCATTTGGAGGTTCCAATGATTATCTTACAGATATTGCCCTGCAGCCTGATGGTAAGATTGTGGCTGTTGGCTATACCACCGGCGATGAAACATCAATGCTCGCTATGCGGCTAAACGCAGATGGTACATTTGATACTGGTTTCAGTGGAAACGGGATGGCCGTAATCGATTATGGAGACTCCATAAATTCCTGGGCAAAGTCTCTTTCAATACTTGAGGATGGAAGGATATTGATCTCCGGCTTTATACAAGATTATCCTCTCAGCTATGTAAAAACTGCAATGTGCATGCTGACCTCTACGGGCGGACGCGATTTTTCTTTTGGTGAAGCCGGATTATTAACTCATGAACTACCCGACACCTGGTGCTATCCCGATGAGATGATCGTTCACAATGAAAAGATCATACTCGGTGGCGTATACATGAATACTGATTTTGAAAGATTTGCCACGGTATCCAGATATAACCTGGATGGAAGCCTGGATATGAGCTATGGCGACTCAGGATACTCTGCATTCCAACTTCTAGGGGATGCAGCCATTTCTGGTGATGCCAATATTGGCATGAGTTTGACCCCTGATGGAAAGATAGTACTTGCCTGCAATGTTTATCCCGGATGGCTCCAAAGTGACTTTGCCCTCCTTAAGTTCAATGCAGATGGCGGCATCGACAACAGTTTCGGAATTGGCGGAATAGTGATTCAGTCTATGGGTGAAGACAGCTACGCAAGAGATGTAATTGTACAGGCCGATGGCAAGATTATTGCCTGCGGATCATACCGCAATCCTGATTATGATCAGGACGATTTTATGATCGCCCGGTATTATGCAAGCGGCGACCTGGATCCCAGTTTTGGTGATTATGGTAACGGTATTGTGATCAGTAATCTAAGTCCGGAAAACTGGTTTTCCAATGCCGCAAATTGCGCTATTTTCTGCAATTTCGATCGCCTCATCGTATCCGGTTATGCAAGGACCGACCACGGCGACCCCGACTTTGCCATGGCCTGCTATCATACCGGCCTGAGCGTGGATGTGGATGATCCCGAAATGGAAACCACTAACCTCCAGATTTACCCAAATCCTGTTCAGGACCAGGTCAGGATCAGTTTTAACCTTGATCAGGCTTCACTGGTAAACGCCAAAGTTATCAATTCAAACGGGCAAACTGTTGCAGTATTGGCCGATCAGGTTATCCCGGCAGGGGACCATCATCTTAAATGGCATTGTGCAGATGTACGACCCGGCATTTACCTGCTCAGGATGCTGATCGGAGGTGAGGCTTATACTTCAAAAATCATCAAATCGCACTAGGGAGAGAGAATACGAGAATACGAGAGTACCGGAATACGAGACAATGATAACAATAGAACAATAGGACAATAGGACAATAGAACAATGACGACAATGTTGACAATAACGTCAATGAACTAAGAATACCCGATGCCCGACGCCCGATGCCTGACGCCCGTGGCCTAAAGCCCAAATTACCAGGCTAACTTCACAAACGGATATGCATTCGGGAACTGCGGGTTGATCACGTATTTACCTTTATTGTCGATCCAGCCCCACTCGCCGTTATCCTTGACCATGGCACGCACAGGGCCAAATTCACGGGCATTTTCAAACTGCGGGTTCACAATATACTCCCCTTTTTTGTTCACATAGCCCCACTCTTTGCCAAGTCGCACAGCCGCCTTATCGTATGAGAAATCCTCCGCGTCGGTAAACTGCGGGTTGATCACGAAATTGCCTTTCCCGTCCACAAATCCCCACTCTTTATCTTTCATTACACCGGCCAGGCCGCCATGAAAGTCCCGGGCTTTCACAAACTGGGGGTTGATCACATAGGTGCCTGTTTTATCAATATAACCCCAATCTTTGCCTTTCCTGACGGCTGCCAGGTCCTGCCTGAAATCGTTGGCATCATCAAACTGCGGATTGATCACATAGGTGCCCTTGCTGTCGATCCAGCCCCATTCACCACCTTTGCGAACACGTGCCATGCCATCTATAAAAGCTTCCGCTTTTTCAAACTGCGGGTTGATCACCCAGTTTCCCTTGTTGTCGATATAACCCCATTCTTTATCCTTTTGCACGGCGGCAAGCTTTTCGCTGAAATAATTCACCCTTTCGAACTGGGGATTGATCACATAGGTCCCTTTCTTGTTGATGTAGCCCCATTCTCCGCCCGATCTCACCGGGGCCAGGTCGCCCTGGAAATCAAGTACATTTTCAAATTGGGGGTTGATCACCCATGTACCATCTGCACTGATATAGCCCCACTCCTTTTCCTTTTTCACGGCAGCCAGCCCGTTCATGAAGTCGTGTGCATCATCAAACTGGGGGTTGACCTTGAAATTCCCTTCTTTGTCGATGAAACCCCATTCGCCATCCTTCTCCACGGCAGCAAGCCCCTGGCTGAAATCATTTACATGTTCGAACTGTGGATTCACCACCCATTTACCCTCGGTGTTAATAAAACCCCACTCCTTGTCGGCTCTTGCGCGGGCAAGGTAATCCTGGGCAAAACAAATGTTTATTAAAAAGATGCTGATGATGAGTAATGTGATTTTTTTCATGACGATTAATTTATAGTTTTGGTCGAAAAAGCAAATATAGCCCATTTTCCATTTATACAATCCCGGTACCCGGTACCCGGCACCCGCAACCTTATTTATACGCAATATATATTACCTGAATCCCTACATATTAAGCTATATAGATAATGAATTTTTTATAATTTTCGCGGCTTAAATAGCAATTATGTCTGAGGAAATTTGTCCGAACATCAACTCTTGCAGAATGGTTTCAACTGCCGTAGTCGTTCCCGACGAGGAAGAAAAGAATGCCTATATCAAAACATGGTGCAAAAATACGGAGGGCAAATGGGAAGAGTGCAAACGTTTCATTACAAAAGCGTCCCTGGGGTTTTGCCCTGATTTTGTAATGCCGGATACCGATCTGAGCATAGATGAGATCATTGACAAGTTTGAGGAAGACAACTAACTTTTATATTACCAAAGCTTATGGCAACATTAGAATATGAAGGCAAAACACTGGAGTTCGACGGTGATGGTTTCCTGACCGATCCAACGCTCTGGAACGAAGAGGTAGCTGAGCTGATCGCTAAAGAAGACGATATTGCAGAAATGAATGAAAAGCACTGGGCAATCGTTAAGATTATCCGCCGGAACTGGGAAGAAAAAGGCATGGCGCCCATGGTACGCACCATCTGCCAGGAGGCCGATATTCGTCTTCGTGAAATCTATGAGCTTTTTCCGCTTGGACCCGCACGAGGTGCCTGCCGCGTTGCAGGATTGCCCAAACCCGATGGTTGCGTTTAAACACTGAACCTCATGGACTGGTACTATTGGCTGGCCATCATAGGCCTGGGAGTTTGCCTCCTGAGTTGTATATATCATTTTTACCGGATCATCAGCCTGGGAAATCCCCCGGAATATGCCAGGCGAACAGGCCATATCGGCAAAGCAGTTCGTTATTCCTTTACAGGGGCCATGAGCCCGAAAGTTAAAGAATCAGCTTATCTGCACATGCCAACATACATGGCCGGGATCATATATCACATCGGGACTTTCCTGGCCATATTCTTGTTTTTATTCGCCTTGGCCGGGATCCGGCCGGATGGCATACTGATGTATGCAAGCGGGGGAATATTGCTATTATCTTTCTTATGCGGCACCGCAATACTCATAAAACGTTTGGGCAAACATGAGTTGCGCAGCCTTTCGAACCCCGATGACTATATTTCAAATATCCTGGTTACGGCATTTCAGCTATTCACCGTCCTGGCCATGCTTGAACTATCATTTGTCCCGGTATATTTTATCATTTCTGCCATCCTGCTGCTCTATTTTCCCCTTGGTAAGCTCAAGCATGCTGTATATTTCTTTGCCGCCCGTTACCACCTGGGGTATTTTTATGGCTGGCGCGATGTGTGGCCCCCAAAGCCAATCAAAAAATAAGGTATGGAAAAGCTCTCAAAAGAAAAGATAGAAAAGGGGCTTGAAGTACTCAGGCGTGATGTGGGCAGCAAACTGCTTACACATGTCAATTCCTGTGTTCACTGTGGCTTATGTGCCGAAAGTTGTGTTTACTACAGGCTCAAGCCCGATGAACACTTCGTTCCGGCCAAGAAGGTCGATATCGTATCATCGATATACCGCAGGTACCATACCCTTGGAGGGAAGGTGGCCCCCTGGCTGACCAAGGCACGCAAACTCGATGATGCCACCATAGAGGATATGGTTGACCTCCTCTATGGAAGCTGCACCATGTGCGGCCGGTGCAACAAACACTGCTCCGTGGGAGTAGATATTGAATACCTGGTGCGAACAGGCAGGGCCATGCTGGCCGAAATGGGATATGTGCCCGAAACTCTCCAGAAAACGGTTGACACGGCCATCACCACAGGGAATAATATGGGCATACCGACAGAGGAATTTGTAGACACACTCAAATGGCTGGAAGAAGACCTGCAGTTCGAAGTCAATGACGACAACGCCACCATCCCTCTTGATGAAAAGGGAAAAGATATTATGTACACGCTCAATCCCCGTGAACCCAAGTTCTTTCCCCTGTCGATCTCGGCCATGGCCAAGGTATTTTATGCCGCAGGTGAAAGCTGGACGCTTTCCACAAAAATGTACGACGTAACCAATTATGCGTATTTCTCAGGGAACCTGGAGGAGGGTAAAGTGATCGCCAAACGAATGGAAGATGAGATGAACAACCTGGGTTGTAAACGTTGTGTGCTTGCCGAATGCGGCCACGGATCACGCGCCTTCCGCTGGGAAGCACCGAATTACCTGGAAAAGGAAATGCCTTTTGATGTCGATACGTCGGTAGAGCTGCTTGCGGAATACATCCGTGAAGGAAAGATCACGGTTGATGCACAGAAGAACCAGGAACTCCTAACCCTGCACGATCCCTGCAACCTTACCCGCGGAGGTGGCATTTACGAAGAACAACGTTATATCCTTAAAAACTGTGTGGCGAATTTCGTGGAAATGGACCCCACGGGAACCGATAACCTTTGTTGCGGGGGAGGCGGAGGGCAGCTTTCGATGAGCGAATACAATGAACGAAGGATGGGCATAGGCAAACTGAAAGCCGAACAGATCAAATCGACCGGCGCAGCTGTTGTTGCAACACCTTGCCATAACTGTGTTGACCAGCTTCTGCAGATCAATGCTGCAAACAAGCTGAATGTCAAGATCAAAACCCTGGCTGAGATCGTTGCCGATGCCATCGTGCTGGAAAATGAAAAACACCCCAAAGAGAATTAACATATGAGCAAACTTATCTACCTCGACAACTCTGCTACTTCATTCCCGAAACCGGATGTGGTGTATGAATTTATGGATGAATTCTACCGTACCAAGGGCGTGAGCCCCGGGCGTTCAGGCTTCGACGCTGCCATCGAAACAGAAGAGATCGTGCACAATACCCGGAAAATGCTGACTGAACTCTTTAACGGTGATGATATTAACAGGCTGACATTCAGCTACAATGCGAGCGATTCCCTGAACATGATCATCATGGGCCTTGCCGAGAAAGGCGATCACATTGTAACCACCATGCTGGAACACAATTCGGTGTTGCGCCCGCTGCACCATCTTGAATTAAACGGCGTGGCCGAGGTAACCCATGTTCCCTTTGATAAGAATGGCTATGTTGATCCTGACGACATAAAGAAAGCCATCAAACCCAATACAAAAATGGTTGTGGTGAATCACAGCTCAAATGTGATCGGAACCGTTCAGCCGGTTGCAGAGATCGGAAAAGTATGCAAGAAAGCAGGCGTGCTCTTTGTCCTCGACGCCAGCCAGAGTGCAGGGGCCAACCCCATCGACATGAAGGCAATGGGTATTGATGCACTGGCCTTTACCGGCCACAAATGCCTGATGGGGCCCACAGGGATCGGGGGTTCATACATCATGGAGGACATTCCGGTGAAAGGAACCCGCTTTGGAGGCACTGGTGTTCGTTCTGCCCAGAAAACCCACCTCACCGAATTCCCCTACCGCATGGAGTGCGGCACCCTGAATACCGTTGGTGTGGCCGGATTGTATGCCGGTACCCGATGGGTGATGGAACAGGGAATGGAAAATATTCATGCCCGCGAGATGAAACTCTGGGACAAACTGGCAGAGGGACTCAAAGATGTGGAAAACATCAAATTATATTGCGCAAATGGGCATTTAGACAGAAATGCCGTGCTCAGCCTGAATATCGACAAATTCGATTCAGGTGATGTGGGCACCATGCTCGATGTGGATTACGACATTGCCTGCCGGACAGGATTGCAATGCGCTCCGCTGGTGCATGAAGGCATAGGCACCATTGATATTCACGGTACTGTGAGGCTCAGCGTCGGCCCGTTCAATGCAGAAGAACATATCGATGCTGCCATCGAAGCCTTAAAGGATATTGCTTCCATTCCGCGTTAGGTTAGGGTTGCCAACCTTAATAAGGTTGGCAACCCTTTCTTCTAATTGCCTATTTTTGCCTTTAGAAATATAATTTAACCATCATGGCAAACATCATCGGGCTTGGAAATGCCCTGGTCGATATCATCGTTTTCATCGACAAAGACGAACTTCTTGAACAACTCGAATTACCCAAAGGTAGCATGCAGCTTGTTGATATTGAACGTTCAGGCAGGATAAGAGAAGCTTGCCGGCATCTTCAGCAGTCTTTTGCCAGCGGCGGTTCAGCTGCAAACACGATACATGCGATCGCCAGACTTGGAGTACATGCCAGCTTCATTGGCAAGGTGGGAAATGACGACTACGGACAAATATTCAGGGAAGACCTGGAGAAACATAATATCAAGCCAATTCTGTTTTACAGCGGCACACATTCCGGCAGGGCCGTTGCCCTGATTTCGCCTGATAAAGAAAGGACCTTTGCCACGCACCTCGGCGCAGCCATTGAACTTTCGTCCGTCGATATTAAGGCGGAACACTTCAATGGCCACAACATATTCCATATCGAAGGATATATGGCCCAGGACCACGCATTGCTTGAAAAAGCCCTCCAAATTGCAAAAGAACAGGGTATGGAGATCTCGATAGATATGGCCAGCTACAACGTAGTGGAAGAAAACCGTGAATTTCTGAGAGCTATCGTAAAAGAATATGTCGATATCGTTTTTGCAAACGAAGAAGAAGCAAAATCTTTCACCGGTAAACCGCCGGAAAAAGCTCTCGACGAAATTGCTGATATGTGCAAGATCGCAGTGGTTAAGACAGGGAAGGAAGGATCACTGGTAAAAAGCGGCGATATGATCTTCAGGATACCCGCTATTTCTGCGGATGTGGTTGATACCAACGGAGCGGGTGATATTTATGCTGCCGGTTTTCTTTATGGATACAGCCAGGGCTGGCCCCTCGATAAATGTGCTTCGGCAGGAGGCATTCTGGCAGGAAAACTGATCGAGATCACCGGGGCCAGGCTGTCGGAAGAAGGCTGGGAAAAGGCCCTGAAGATGATTGATAAGCTTTGACCTGCTGTTTCATTTTATTTTACAGCGAATATTTAGTATTGAGATTTTACCATTTTTCGATAACTCAGCACCCAAAACTCGACACCCAACACCTTTTTGGTTTTTATTATTAATCAGATTTTTATACATTTGCAGCCCTTTTTAGGGCAATCGATAACTAATTTAAGACAACAGAATACACATGAAGGCCTATCAAACGAACGAAATTAAGAACATCGCTATCCTCGGTGGTGCCAAATCAGGTAAGACAACCCTTGTTGAGAGCATGCTATTTGAAGGGGATATGATCAAGCGAAGAGGATCAATCGACGATAAAAATACCGCTTCCGATTACAGGGAAATTGAAATTGAACGTCAGAATTCAATTTTCTCCACTGTATTATATACGCTCTATAACAACCACAAGATAAACATCATTGATACCCCGGGATTTGATGATTTCGTTGGTGAGGTGGTTTCAACAATGAGGGTAGTGGATACAGCTGTGGTGGTGGTGAATGCACAGAATGGTGTTGAAGTGGGTACTGAGGTCGCATGGCGCAATGCAGCCAAGCAGGATACGCCGGTGATCTTTGCCATGAACCACCTTGAGCATGAGAATTCGAACTTCGACGAAACGCTTGCACAGATGAAGGCCTCTTTCGGCGGTGGAATCACTGTTGTTCAGTATCCCGTTAACGCAGGCATCGGATTCAACTCTTTCATCGACCTGATCAAGATGAAGATGTACAAATATGCTGAAGATGGCGGAAAAGCGGAGATCCTTGATATCCCGGATGACGAAAAGGCAAAAGCCGAAGAAATGCAGGCAGCCATGATCGAAGACCTGGCAGCCAGCGATGAGGCCCTGATGGAGATTTTCTTTGAGAATGGTACACTTACCGAAGACGAAATGAGAAGCGGCCTTAAGACCGGCCTGTCGACAAGGGGCTTTTTCCCGGTAATGTGTATCAATGCAAAACACGACATGGGGGTTGACAGGCTGCTTGACTTCATTGTCTCCAATGCACCTTCTCCTGATGAAATGCCGGCCATTAAAACAAAAGGGGGAAAAGAGCTTACATGCAAAACTTCTGATCCGGCCACCGCATTCGTATTCAAAACTACCATGGAATCACACCTTGGCGAGGTAACATTCCTGAAGCTTTATGGTGGCGAGATCACCGAAGGTATGGACATGAACAACGCAACGACACAAACCAAGGAAAGGGTCTCTCAGCTCTTTGCTTTCTGTGGTAAGAATCGTGAAAAACTCGATACGGTTTATGCAGGTGACATCTTTGCAACCATTAAGCTGAAGAACACCCATACAAACAATACACTTAATTCGCTCAAAAGTGGTGATGATACAATAGAACACCTTGTGTTCCCGAATCCTAAATTCCGTGCTGCTATCAAGGCCAAGAACCAGGCCGATGATGAAAAACTCGGCATGGCCCTGAACGAAATTCACAAACAGGACCCAACGATCATAGCCGGGTATTCCAAAGAATTGCGCCAGCTGATCGTGGAAGGCCAGGGCGAACTGCACCTCAACATTATGAAGTGGCACCTTGAAAAGCAATACGGTATCCCCGTGGAATTCCTGACGCCGAAGATCCCATACCGTGAAACCATTACCAGGGTTTCCCAGGCCAACTACCTGCATAAGAAACAATCAGGCGGATCAGGACAGTTTGGCGAGGTATATATGCTGATCGAACCTTATATCGAAGGAATGCCGGAACCGTCAAAATTCAACCTGAAACAACAGATCAAGATGTCGTCGGTCAACCCGCTCAGCATTATCAAAGGCAACACCGAAGTATCTGTTAACGTCAGGGGAAAAGATGAGATCGAGCTGGAATGGGGTGGTAAACTCATATTCTATAACTGTATCGTTGGTGGTGCCATCGATGCCAGGTTCCTGCCTGCCATCCTTAAAGGTATCATGGAACGCATGGAACGGGGCCCGCTAACCGGATCCTATGCACGCGATATCAGGGTGATGGTTTATGACGGTAAAATGCATTCTGTCGACTCCAATGAGATCTCATTCAAACTCGCCGGAAGAAATGCCTTTAGCCTTGCATTTAAAGAAGCAGGACCGAAGATCATGGAACCAATCTATGACGTAGAAGTGAATGTTCCCGAAGATAAAATGGGAGGCGTAATGACCGACCTGCAGGGAAGGCGTGCTATCATAATGGGAATGGACGGAGGTACCATCAAAGCCCGTGTACCCCTGGCAGAAATGAACCGGTACTCAACTGCACTCAGTTCACTCACCAGCGGACGTGCATCCTACGAAATGACCTTTGCAGAATACGCTCAGGTACCACCCGATGTTCAGGATAAACTCCTCAAGGAGTACGAAGAACAACAAGCTGAAGAAGAATAAGAAAGAGCCCTCTCCGGAGGGCTTTTTTTATTGGGTGATCGGGCAATTGAGCAATTGAGCGATTTTTAAATTGTCTTAAAGGATTTGGGATTCCCTATTTTTCATGTTAACTTTGTATGGTAAGGTAACTTATATGTAGTATATCCGTATACAACATAATTAACTAACTTACAGCCCATAAACGACCAAATTTTTATGCCATGAAACGTTTTACCCTCCTGGTTCTGAGTATTGTATTGTCTGCAGGCATGCTGTATTCCCAAGCATGGATACAGGATTTGCCGCAGGATAAACTTGAAACCGGAACACTGACTTTACCCGAGATCCAGAAAGCTTTTTACGATTACTGGGAACCATATGATGTCAAGAACGGATATTATATGGATAATGGTGAAAAAGTAAAAGCCCCATACTACAAACAATTTAAACGCTGGGAATGGTATTGGGAAACAAGGGTGGATCCCCAAACAGGGGCATTCCCTACAAAAGAACAGCTTGACAATGGAGTCGCATCCATTACCGATAACAAAAGCCAGAGTGGAAACTGGACCAGCCTCGGACCAAGCACATCTCCGGGTGGCTATGCCGGCCTTGGCAGGATGAACTGCGTGGCTTTCGTACCGGGGAATACTTCGGAATACTATACCGGTGCTGCATCCGGCGGGATATGGCATACTACCGATGACGGTGCCACCTGGACTGTACTGAACGATACTACACCCGTGCTGGGTGTCAGCGATATCCTGGTTGTGCACCCGGTTACCGGACCCAATACGCTGTATATTGCCACCGGCGACCGTGACGGAGGCTCATTATGGTCAATTGGCGGTCAGCAAAGCAACGACAACAACAGCGTTGGTGTGTTGAAATCAATTGACGGGGGTGCAACATGGCAACCCACGGCACTGAGCTTTACCGTAGGCCAGAAGGTGCGGGTGAACAGGTTGTTGATGGATCCGAACTCAGCCTACCAGACCATTTATGCTGCCACAACCAACGGGGTATATAAAACCACCGACGGCGGCGTGACCTGGCCTCTGATCTCCGGAAGCCCGGCATTGATCGACATGGAATTTAAACCCGGTGACCCTACCGTTATCTATGGTACATCAGAAAACTGGGGAACAAATTATATTTACAGGTCATCCAATTCCGGCTCCAGCTGGACTGCGGTAACTTCATTTTCTTCCAGCGTTAGGGCAGAAGTGGCAGTAAGCGCCAATCAGCCAACATGGGTTTATGTTATCGTGGCTAACACCAACGGTGGGTTGCAAGGCATCTACAAATCAACCGACGACGGGACTTCCTTTCCACAGATCGTAAACGGGAGCAGCAGCGGTAATTACATGATGAACTGGAGCTGCAATGGTACAGGATCCAACAACGGACAGGGTAGCTATGATCTCTGCATCGCAGCCGATCCCAATAATGCCAATATCGTCTTCATCGGTGGGGTTAACACATGGTATACAACCGACGGCGGCTCCAACTGGAGCATCAACAACCATTGGACCAGTTCATACGGTTGCGGTGTACCCGAAGTACATGCTGATAAGCACTTCCTGGTCTACCAGGGAGGATCTTCAACCCTTTTTGAATGCAACGATGGCGGCCTTTACAAAACTTCAAATAATGGAAGCACATGGACCCATCTCTCCAGTGGTATGGAAACCTCCCAGATCTACCGCATGGGGGTGAGCCAGACCGTAATGGACGAGGTGATCATCGGATTGCAGGACAATGGTACCAAGGCCCGGCTCAGTGGCACCTGGAATGATGTCATTGGCGGTGATGGATTTGAATGTCTCATTGATTACACCGATGTAAATACACAATATGGCGCACTCTATTATGGCGATATTTACCGCACCACCAACCACTGGGGATGGTCAACAGGGATCACCGGCAGCCTGCCAAACGGTTCCTGGTGTACACCATACCTTATAGATCCGACCAATAGCAGCACCTTATACATCGGCTTGTCGGATGTACGTAAAAGTACCAACCAGGGAAACAACTGGTCGAGCATAAGTCAGAATTTCGGAACCAACCTGGATAACATGGCCATCGCTCCGAGCAACGTAAACTATATTTATGCATCTGAGCACAGCAATATTTACCGCACCACTACCGGAAGCGGAACCTGGGCTAATATAACCTCTAACCTGCCTGTAGGATCATCTAACATCACATACGTTTCAGTTAAAGACGACGACCCTGACCATGTATGGGTTTCTATGGGAGGATATAATAACCATGGTGTTTATGAGACTACCAATGGAGGCGGAACCTGGAGTAATATTTCTTCCGGACTGCCATTGCTTCCGGTCATGTGTGTGATACAGAATAAGGAT
>JAZBOU010000077.1:0-15901 GCA_036351275.1 Bacteroidales bacterium | reverse complement strand
TTTGCTTTTTAAATACACTTTCTTTATCTTTACTCTGACGGGCAAGAATACCCGATCGATCAAATGCGTTGCCTGATCATAAGCCTGACCTAGCTATGGATGTTAGCCCATTATGCCTGATCAACGTATTCCTGGCCATCCTGGCCCTGGGATTGTATATTGTTGGGAGCCATAAGCTATATCGTTACCGGAGCAAATACCTGCTATACCTGGGCCTGGCCATAGGCATCGACATCCTTACGGCAAGCCTTGCATCACTGAGGATAACACCTACCGTCCAGTTGGAAAGCATGGTTACAGTGCCCTGGCATAGCATACTGTTCAAGGTGCATGTGATCTTTTCGATGATCGGCTTTTGCGGTTTTATCCTCCTGTTTTTGTACTTGCTCTTTCAAAAATCCACAAAATATTCTGTCCAGATTCGCAAATGGCAGTTCCTGGGTCTGCTGCCCGTGTGGATCATAGGAGAAAGCATTGCCCTCACAAACTCATTGATGAAGATATTTTTCGGAATGAGGCTGTTTGATATGGTTTAGGCAGCAAACACCGATCGCTATTCACGCGAAAATGTACGTCCGCGAAAGCGAGTTAAAATTTTATTGTCTCCAGGCTAACCCCTGCAGTATTTTAATGCGCAAAATAGAATAATACGAAAAGCAGGTTCAGGATAAAGAAAAAGGCAATGGCCTTGAGTCGTAATTTGAGCGGCTCGCTTTCCTGAAGCATATCGATAAAGAAAAGCACTGCTGACAAGATGATGCCGATATCCGCAATCCATACCACTTTGGCTGCCCCTGGCCAATGCAGGATCTTAAAGGCAAAAGCAAGAAAGGTAAATATCAGGGCAACCGACGACAGCGTTACGGTCGCAATTTCCAGCCCGGTAAATTGTTTCCCGGGCATTTTCCAAAGCAACAGTATGAATAACAGGACGCCTGCAGCAGCTCCAGCGCCAAGCATTATATTGGCTCCGGGATAGTGATTGTGCTTAAAGATGCTTCCAACAACCAGGAGTAAAGTTGCAATGACAGCATCGATCTTAATTAATTTGTTCATGGCTTATTTTGAGTTAGTTAAACATTAAGATAACTCAAAAATACCCCTATTATTATCCACTCCGGCTCCTGATCCAGGCTGTATTCGTAGGCGCAGGTGTGTTATTATACATGCTAAAATCCTTCCGTAAAAATAATAACTGGTATTAAACCCCAGGGCAGAACCCTGGACCCAAGTTTTCGATGCAGAGCATTGAGGAATTAAACCACTCTTCTCGTCCGCACGCTGTCGCTGAAGCTTTATCGTAAGCGTCCGAAGCGAACGCGAAGGAGGATTAAATAAGGGTATATCGCTTTTCATGTGTATAATTGGTAATAAACCTATTCAAGGCTCGTTTTTAAAAAAATCCCGGTACACGAAAGTGACCGGGATTTTTAATATTCCCTTTGCATGGCTGTTTTCCCTGTCCCCTGGCGCTCGGCTTTGACGAGTAGAGGTATTTCCTCGTCTCCTGAAGAGAAATGACACACATTCGTCGCCTGAAACTTTTTTTATTACCCAATAGGGGTGAAAAGCCCCGGCAGTGTATTCTTTTTGAAACCTTAATTAAGACGCGCAGAAAATCACGCCCGGATAGCTGACCACTATCCGGGCTTTTTTTATCACCACGCATTCTTTCCAATCCCAGGCATTGTTAAGATAATGACCTTCTCCGATAAGTTGACTGCTATCATTTTTTCATCAATATAAGGGTAAACAGCATTCGAAGTGTATTACCTATGACTGAGCATGCATCCCTTGATGATGGCATAATTCCCGGGGTTGTTGTATACCCGGTTAATTTTTAAGCATGAAACTGTTAAAGCTAACATCCTCACGCCGAAAATTATTAGAACACTTTTCACTTGAAGAGCAAACAAGAATTTTCTCTGAAAATATTCAATTAACTGCTTCCCGCCGATCGAATCCCAAACCAAAGGCATCTAAAGTCGCTTCCGGAAATCGGTAGTCCTATTTCCGGCTGCTTGTCTCCCGACAAGCTTGTTTTTAATGCTGCCTCCCCTGCTTGTGCCAATCATTGTTCAGGCTTGAGCGTTTTCGGAAACGCGCACACATGAAGCACGCATCACAGACGAAGTCCAGCGGGAGCAACATATCGGTATGTTTGAAATATATTTGTATTTTAGCACCACATTAGCCAGACCTTTTAATCTTGAAGCACGCGAATTTATTTCTTGGCCTGATACCAGTCATACTGTTATGGATGCTTACTGCTGTTACGGCTGTATCACAACGGCCTGCTGTCATGCACGAGGACCCGGCAAATGCCATGTTGCCGGAGGCATTGTCCTTATTGAGCAATTACCTTGCGATCCCCTCAGAATCAGGTACTGAACTTGATGCGGGCAGTTTTTTGATGGACGTGTGCAAGGACAGGGGTTTTCACGTCGTGAGATTTGACAGCGACACAACAGGAATGAATTTCGTTGCTTCGCTCTATCCGCTCGGACAGGGAAAGCCCAACATAATTTTTCATAACCATATTGATGTGGTTCACCCTGGTGATGAGGCCGACTGGAAACATCCCCCTTACTCGGGGACTGTATCCGGACAGAAAGTCTGGGGGCGTGGCTCGATCGATAACAAGGGGCTCGCTGTGATCCAGGTGATGGCCGCCGCCTCCTTTATCTCGCTCGCAGAAAGTGAAGAATTGCCTTATAATGTGAGCATCCTCTCCGTATCGGGTGAAGAGACGGGGGGACAAAGGGGAAGCTCCATTGTTGCAGAAAAATATCTCGATATGCTGCATCCGGCAGTGATCATTGGTGAAGGCAGTTGTGGATTTAAAAATATGGAACTGCTGGGTATTGACGGCCCGGTATTCGGCATTTCCATTGCCGACAAGAGCATGCTCTGGCTAGAGATCAGAGTCAGGGGTGAGGAATTTGGCCATGCCTCGACCCATGCAGGCAGCTATCCGAATAAAAAATTGGTCGAGGGGCTTTCCAGGATATTGGACATGCCTCAGAAAGTCAGGTTCAATGATGCTTCCCTCCTGATGTTTAAACATATTGGGAATATCCGGGGCGGTTTCAGGGGGTTTGCCATCCGTAATCTCGATCATTTCCCGTTCCGCTCGGTCCTGAAGAAATATGTGAAGGATGAGCCCAGGCTGGAAGCACTGGCCTGTAATACCATCACCCTCACGCACCTGCACAATCCCGAAGGTTGTGTAAACCAGCATTCTTCCGAAGCCCATGCCTATCTTGACTGCCGTCTGCTTCCCGGGGTCAGGTCGGAGGAAATGATATCGGATATCCGAAAAGTGCTGGATGATGACGCATTCCGTATCCGGGTCGTTACAGAGGGGCCACCGGCTTTAATCACTGAGCCCGACGGCTTTTACCATGTCATGGCGGCTTCAATAAATGACGTATTCCCCGATGCCGGAGTGATCCCGGTGCTGTTCCCTGCCACAACCGATAATAACTATTTCAGGGAAAAGGGTTTTCCGGTATATGGAATAAATCCTTTTTATATGAGCATGGACCAGATCAGCTCGATTCACAATACGGATGAATACATGGATATTGAAGATCTGAGAGTGGGCATAGAGGTCTTCAGGGTCTTCATCGGGAAGATGATGGAGGAGGGCCTTGCCTACTGACCATGTCGAGCAGTTCATCGGCCTGGTCGCGACAGTTAGCTGCATGCACCACCTTATTCTGCCCTCCAAGCTTTCCTTTAAGTTTAAGAAAATCCCTGAAAGATCCAGGGGGCAGTTTCTTGATCTTCAATGGCCCCAGCACTTTTCCGCCAACAAGATCGTTGTAGTAATGATTCCTTTTCCTCATGGCCAGGTCGAGGCCGGAGGCGAATTTTTCTACCGACGGGGGCTCTTTCCCGAATTCGATGAGCCACTCGTGATGAGGCAGCCCGCTGGCAGGACTGATATGCGGAACCACCGTGAATTCATTTACCCTTGCCCCGGCAGCACTGCTCATCTCGGCCAGTGCTTCTTCAACCTCGGAGGCGATCACATGTTCGCCAAAAGCAGAGATATACTGTGAAACCCTGCCCGTGACGAGCAAACGGTATGGATTGAGGCTGACAAAACGCACCGTATCGCCTAACATATAAGCCCAGAGGCCCGCATTGCTGCTGAGCACCAGGGCGTAGTCCGTCCCTGTTTCAACCTCTTCAAGGCTGATCCGTTCAGGTGAGGCTGCATCCACTTCCGAAACAGGAATGAATTCAAAGAAAATGCCGCTGTTCACATTCAGCAACAGGCCCTCCCCTTCGCCACTGTCCTGAAATGCTATGAAACCTTCTGATGCCGGATAGGTTTCGAGCGTGTCGACAGGCCGTCCGATAAGGTTTTCCATCACGGGGCGGTAAGGTTCATAATTCACTCCTCCATGCACCATCAGGCTGAAGTCAGGGAAGATATCACCTACAGGCCTGCCTGTACGCTCCACCAGCCTTTCGAAATACATGCGCAACCATGAAGGGATGCCACTGATGACCGACATGCGCCTTTTGAGGGTTTCTTCCACGATGGCATCTACCTTGGTTTCCCAGTCGTCGATACAGTTGGCCTTCCATGAGGGCATCCTGTTCTTTTGCAGGTATGCGGGAACATGATGGGCGACAATACCTGAAAGACGGCCTGCAGGGATCACGCCCTTTTTCTCCAGTACCGGGCTCCCCTGAAGGAAAATCATTCCGTGGGCGGCCATGCGGTAATTGCCCGATCGCTTCACATACAACAGCAATGCATTACGGGCAGTGTTGATGTGATTATGGATCGAATCAGGAGTAATGGGAATGTACTTGCTCCCTGAGGTGGTACCGCTGGTCGTGGCAAAATATTTCGGCATACCCGGCCAAAGTACATCCTTTTCGCCTGCTGCTGATCGTTCAATATAAGGCCTGAGCGTTTCATAATCCACGATGGGTACAAGCTTGCGGAAATCATCATAACTTTTGATGTGTCCGAATTTATGCAGCGTTCCGTAAACGGTCCCGCTGCCGTTTTCCATCAGGTATTTAAACACTTCATGCTGATGATATGCAGCATTGACAGACTCATGGCTCAGCTTTCGGGAAATAACTCTGGCCAGGGGCCGGGCAAGTAAGGGGAGAATGTGCATATGATTGTTCTTGCAATGAGGGAAAAATCCCCGGGATTACATTTCCAACTCTTGCACAAATGTACAAAAGTTGCGTCATCAAGGGCGTTAGAAAACAGAAAAGGTCAACACCCGCTGGTGCGCGCTCAGGAACGCGCAAACATGAGGCACTCGTCACAGCCTAAAATCCGCGCGAGCGGGAGCAAAACTGGATCTGCACAATTGAAAAAGTATAATTTTATATCCTTATAAGCCAACAATATGTGCATAATACTTGTTATCTTGGTGCAGGTATTAATAAGATGCGAGCCATATGAATACTTCCTCATTTAATTTTATCAATGGCCTGGCCCTTATCATCTTTGGCACGGCTTCATACTTTATTTCTGACATGTCTTCCCTTACGGCACTTATACCGGTTGTGGCAGGCATTATCCTGATATTGCTCAATAGCGGCATAAAGGCAGGCAAAAAGATCCCCGGGCATATTGCCGTGATCCTTACCATTGTGGTCCTTGCAGGATTGGTAATGCCTCTCCGTGGAGCATACGGGCGTGGGGACGACCTGATCCTGGCCATGGTCATTGTCATGATCATAACAGGTTTGCTGGCCCTGGTCGCATTTATCAGGGAATTTATCCGGGTGCGAAAGGCAAAGTGATCCGCTGGCGCTCATCTGCGACGAGTGCTTGTATTTCCTCGTCTCCCGACGAGTAATAACACTCATCCGCTACGCTTGCTGATCCGTCACCGCTGGTGGATTATTTTATAAAAAAAGTATAAAGCTTATCCCCAAAGCCTCTTACCATAGAAATTGAATAACCTTCTTTTACCAGCCTGTTACAGTCTTCCCCGTTCGCATTTAAAATTACCTTTTGTGTGGAATAAGCTGTATTAGCAGAATTCACCTGGAGGTAGTTATCCTCTCCGATGGACAACAATTCCGTAGTAATGTCTCCCTGGTCACGAGGGTCGATATGATCATCCAGTAAAGAAAGCCATCCTGTATCAAATTTTTGCTGCCAATTCAAACCTGCACCGGATACTACGATTAATTTTCCTCCCCAGTACGCCAGTTCTGTAATAACTTCATCATTATTCAGGAAATTGATTTGATATAGTTCAAGTGTTGAATCGGGATTCATCTCATCAACATCAATGATGTCAAGGTATTGATATGTGATCCCGGTGCCGTCATGAGTATGATATGTTATCAATCCATTTTGGTTTTCAATAAGAGTGATGGGGTTTGGATGGATCTTTTTATGTTCGATTTTTGATGCATATTGCGTGACAATATTCCCCCTGGTCCATCCCGTCGATTTGCTCATTATACAGACATTTCCCTTGTTAAAGGATGTCATACTTGTTAAGCAGTACCCTTTTTTGTAATAGGCAGAGATCTGCGACAAAAATATATCCCTGTCTTTGTATATCAAATAGATCTGATGACCATACTTTTGTGCTATCATCGGAATGTTGTTAAAATGAATGAATATGAATGATACTAAGCCTTAACTTCAAATTTATAAAAATTTTATATCAACCCTATTCAAGACTCGTTTAAAAAAAATCCCAGGCATACGTGGTCTGGGGTTTTTTGTATTTGTGGGGTGTTCATTTTGTTCTCTGATCCATGTTCGCAAACGCGCACACATGAGGCATTCGCCACATACGAGCGCCAGCGGGAGCTGGAATTGTTCAGATGCATATAACGCAATCCATGATAAATGGAATAAATGGCTACTTTTATCTACCGGTAAAATCATTCTATTTATTAAAAATACATGGGATACAGGAGCATTCAGCTAAAACTTCCGAGCGACTATGCGAAGGAGGATATAAAAAGTGCGATCCGCAAAAAGCTCGGAGCAGGGGAGTTTACCTTTGCTATTGAAAGAAAAAGTCTGGATGCCCGGAAGAAAGATAATATTCACTGGTTGCTGAATATAGTGGTCTCCTCTTCGCTCTTTAAAGGACAGGAACATGCCGGAAGTAAAAAGCTTGAAATTACATACAGGAAGCGGAAAGAGAAGGTCGTGGTTGCAGGCAGTGGCCCTGCAGGTTTTTTTGCGGCCTATGTTTTGCAGCTGAGCGGATTTGATGCAATTATTCTTGAACGTGGCTCGGAAGTTGACAGGCGGGGCGAGGCTATAGATTTGCTTGAAAACGCGGGACAGTTCTCACCGGCAAACAACTATGCTTTCGGGGAAGGCGGTGCAGGCACATTTTCCGACGGCAAGCTTACTTCGCGCTCCAAACATATTTCTGCTGAAAGGCAGTTTTTCCTTTCCGAATACGTGGATGCCGGAGCACCCGAAGAGATATTGTATATGGCTCATCCTCATGTTGGTACTGATAACCTTAAAATAGTCGTACCCAACCTTAGAAAGAAGTTCATATCACTTGGCGGGCAAATACTGTTCGACACCCTGCTGGAGGATATTGTCATCAAGGGAAACAAGGTAAAATCAGTTATTTGCAGCTCCGGTGAGATACAGGCTGATCATGTACTGATCGCAACAGGGCACGCGGCATATGATACTTACCGTATGCTTATTGGCAGAGGAGTGCAATTCAAGCCAAAGAATTTTGCCATCGGGCACCGCATCGAACACAGGCAGGATTTCATAAACCTTGCTCAGTGGGGCAGAACACAGCTGCCGGGGGTAAAAGCAGCAGAATACCGTTTGGCGACCAGGACAGCCAGTGGAACCGGGGTTTATTCCTTTTGCATGTGCCCGGGTGGATTCGTTGTGCCCTCTGCTGCATTTGATAGCAAAAGTGTTGTGAACGGGATGAGTTATTATGCCCGCAATGGCGAGTATGCCAACGCCGGGATCGTGGCCGGGGTAAACCCGGAATCGCTCACGGGCGAAACCTGCACAGCAATCGGGATCCTCGACTGGATGGATGCGATGGAAGAGAAGTTCTATGCTTTTTCCGGCGGGCTCGCAGTACCTGCAACACGCGTTTCTGATTATTTGAAACAAAAGGAAACATCAACAGCCCTGGGTGGCAGTTATACACGTGGCCTGATCCCTGCAAAGCTCACCGATATGGTTCCGGAAATCGTCAGCAGGGCCATTGCAGAAGGGCTTAAAGATTTCAGCAGGAAGATAAGAGGCTTCGAACAGGGAGTCCTGATGGGCCTGGAAAGTAAGACCTCTTCCCCTTTACAGGTGGTGAGGGAAACAAACGCAAGGTGCGCAGGCTTTGATAATCTTTATTGTATCGGTGAAGGAAGTGGTTTTGCAGGAGGCATTGTATCCAGCGCAGCTGATGGGATTAAATGTGCGATGGGCCTGGCGGGCAGGGAATAGGGGAAGGAGAATTCGGAAGTAAATCAGTAATTGGCGCTATCGTAATTAGCGCTTCGCCCCGCTGGCGAGGATCTCACATAAGGCACTCGTCACGGACGAGCGCCAGCTGGGTATTTGCTACAATAAACGAAGAGGAAACCATTAGCGGCCATATCATAGGTTGTGTAAAAACAAGGGCAAGTCATAAAGCGCATCTGCTGGTTGCAAGAAAGTAGAGCAGCTTCGCGCTGGCGGGAATGTATATTCGTGGGAGGTGCAAATGTAAAAAGGTTCTTCCTCTCCCGAGTACTCGGGATCGTCAGCATGACAGTTTTTATTTACAGGCCTTGGAGTGTATTATTGAGGAATGTTAAATCAGGATTTTGAGATTTTATCAGATTAAGCTTTTTCTCTCTTCGCCAGCCTTTTAGTTGTTTTTCCCTTTTTATGGCATCCCCCACATACTCAAATTTTTCAAAGTATATGAGGTACTGGCAGTTGTACCTTTTTGAAAACCCCCTAAATTCGCTATTGTAGTGCTTACGCACCCGTTCATTCAAAGAACTGGTCATTCCAATATACAATACTGTTCTGTTCTTATTTGTCATAATATAGACATGGTGATCTTTACCGTGATACATTTTATTAGGTTTAGGTTAGTTATATCTATTAATACCCAATTACCTAAAATGTCACACCTCTATAAGAATAATCTCTACAGCCTATAAGTAAAAACTGTCATGCTGAGGAGCGAGCGACGAAGGACCTGTCAGTACCAGCACCATCACAAATTTGATCAACGGATAAAAAAGGAATGCTTGTCGGGAGACAAGCGGTTAACGGGCACGGATCGGAAGATCCGCGCCAGCGGGAGGCCTCGGACTACGGATATCCAAGTTCCACTTCAGCTACGCCCGTTCGAGGTATCACCTGGCGGGATCACCGAATTACATTACGCTTACCTTTAATTTGCAGGAGTTTACGAAGAAGACGACTGCGGCGGGGAGTACGCAGTAGGCCGTGGGCTGTTGGCTATAGGCGGTAGGCTTTTTTATTGTCCATTTTCCATTTTCCATGTTCCTTGTTCCACTTATTATTTCCGGTAACCGTTAACCATTAGCCGGTAACCGTCAACCAGCAATAAAATTTAATAATGCTATGTTAATAATCCCTGAGGCATCTCACGCTGAATGCAGTAGGCAATATATTATAAGTTCGACCAACGGAATTTAAGAAAAAGGCAATTTCGTGATACCAGCCTTCATAATTATATGTGTGCTGGTTTGAAGTATAATAATGACCGTATTTGCCAATTCCTTGCCAGTATACATTTCCATAAACAGGTTCCCACCATATCACTCCGCCGGGATTTCCTGAAAACCCGTATTTGTCAGACCCGTTGCCATCCTCATGCCACCCCTCACTGCTTTTCAGGTTATATCCTGCATCATAACCCCGGTTGAACCCGTGTTGATCCCAAATGGAGTCACCTATATTGTACAAACTGTCAGCTACTGCCTCCAGTATTTTGAACTCTTCATCAGTTGGGATATGCCAGCCTTCAGGACATATTCCCTGACTACCTGGATAAGGATAATAGTCCATCATCTCATGCCAGGCATATAGTCCACCATATTCACCACAATTTGCTGCAATACCCGCATAACAATGTTTTTCAATGATACCATTATCTTGCGGAGCCTGCTTGATATTGATCATTGTCCCAACATTTAAATTTTGTTTCAACCAGCACTGGCTGAAAATCTGAACAGTGTTGTAAACCTTCCCTTCATAAGTTATTGTTGGCATACCCGGGCAGGGAATGTCATATGCAAACTGAAATACGATTGTGTCATCGATAGAGGGAGTATCTGGTAAACCCGATTCAAAATCACTTGTATAACCAATATATGTAAGCTCATCACCAAGTTCAAAATGAAAATTGTTTGCGGCAGTGTAAGATTTATGTCCTGGCATAGCATAATTCTTCATGCCACTATATTCAAGAGAAGCATTAGTTCTATTTGCCTGCTTGGAATGAATGACCTTAATGCTTTCCCTCTTATTGCTGAATGAAGCAGTGAAAAATGACATTTCCCCCAATCCGGGAGTGTAGTTAAATATGTGCAATCCTTGTTCCAATACCAACTCAGACTTTATTAGAATTCTCCCTTTTAAGTCTGATATTACATACTCAAGCCTTCCTTTGTCAGGTATAAATACTTCAATAGAAGTACTATTAGCAACAGGATTGGGATAATTCTGCGAAATAACCAAGCTCGTGCCATGATGTACTTCCTCATTCACTCCAACTATATAATCTAAGACCAATGTTGTATCCGGAAAGATTAACAATGTGTCACAATCCTGTGACCGATTGATTACCCTTATGCTGTCAAGTTGTTTGTAGGTTGAGTTTTCAGTTGCAGTGAATGTAAGTTCTATTGAAGGCTTTTGTGCTATAACCAGCATTAAACATGATACAACAAGAATAGCGGATAGAAGTAGTCTTTTCATGACCTGAAAATGTTTCTCTACTGTAATATGTAGACAAGTTTTTATTGATGATGGTTGCATTCGATAATATTTAACAACATCCTTCACCGTTGCACCCCGCCGGGGCGCTAATTATATTCTAAATCTCATTCTCTACCAATATTGGGCTCCTATGGAGCCGGGGAAGGGGCTGCATTGTCCATTGTGAACCGGAGCGCAGCGGAGCTCGGCTGTAGGTCTTCAGCCTAACTCGGACACTAAGTTACAAAAGTTAAAGTGTGGATTATTAACTTGTAACAAAAAACCCGAGTATGAAAACACAATCCACAGTTGAAAAAAAGGTTCGTGAGATTAAACGGGCCACAAGAAGAAAATTCTCCCGCTCGCGCGCATGTTCACATGCGTGCGGATTGACTGTTCATCTCCTGATGAGCACTTCTCAGTTCTCTTCCTGCTTAAAATCACCTGAGTCTGCGAACAGTATAACACAAGAATTTGCATATATTTGATCAGCGGATAAAAAAGGAATGCTTGTCGGGAGACAAGCAATCCATTACTCACCGAATTTTAAATAGATGCAGTTTAATCTGGTGACAAAAATTCCCGCTGGCGCTCGTCTCCTGACGAGAAATATCACTCATTCGCACCTCTCGTATTCTCTTATTCCCGTATTCTCGTACTCTCGCATTCTCGTATCCTCAAACAGGCAGGATTAACTTCGCTCTCTGTGTTTTTTATACCATTACCCCCCCGCTGGTGCGCTGTATGAAAATCAGTCTAAAAGGGGCTCATCAGGAGATGAGCAGACAGTACGCACAGATCGGGAGATCCGCGCGATCGGGGGTTTTCTATCTTATAAACCCAGATTTTTTATTTGTAAGGTTAAACGGCCTGTTTGTTGATTGGCATGCTAGTAACTTTCTGCACTCATTTACTTTTGTCACATAAATATTTGTTTTATGAAAACGCTGATAACAGTTTTATTCACAATTAGTGCATGTATCTACTTATCAGGACAGACCAGTTTTGTGCAGCGCAGTATTGATCCTGATCATACAGCAGTGTCAGGTATTGCAGCTGTGGATTTTGACAGAGATGGTGATGTCGATGTAATTGCCAATCACAGGGTAATTGACAAAGTCATAATTTGGGAGAATGATGGCAACATGCAGCCTGGCTGGAATATGAAATTATTAAGTGAACAGGTAATCGGGCCGATGTATATATTTGCTGGTGATGTGAATGCAGACAGTCTGCCGGATCTTGTCATCAGCTCTGCGGCCACAAATTCTCTGTATTGCTTCATAAATACCGACGGGCTCAACCACTGGGATGTATATATTATGGATGACACCTTTGAGGTAGCCCATGGTGTTTGTATAGAAGATATTAATAATGATGGTTTGCCTGATATCATAGCAACAGCTGCCGGCGATAATATGGTAGCATGGTGGGAGAATAATGGCCTGGCACCCGATACATGGACAAAAACAGTGATCTCGGATCAAATGAACGGCTCTCAGACAGTGACTGCTTCAGATATGAATAACGATGGCTTCATGGATATTGTAGCCGCCTCTTCTGACTTGAACAAGGTTGTTGTTTACTTCAATAATGGGGATACTATACCTTCATTTTATGAACAAATAGCCTGTCAGACACTCATGCTCCCACACTGGGTTTCAGTTGCAGATATAGATGATGACGGCAATAAGGACATTCTTGTTGCTGCATGTTCATCAGGGAAAATTGCCTGGCTGAAGAATGATGGAGATAGTATTATTAACTGGACTCAACATACCATAGGAAGTAACTTTGGGTGTTCCCTGACCGTGGAGGCGGCTGATTTCGATATGGATGGTGATCTTGATGTTGCCGCTACAGCCTATGGTTCCAATAACGTTGCATGGTGGGAGCAGGACACATCAAACAACCAGATTACATGGGAGCTTCATATGCTTTCAGGAAATTACAAGGGAGCCTGGCCATTGGTTATCGCTGATTTGGAGGGGGATACCGACAAGGATATACTTACAGGCGGTGACCTGCTGAACGGACTTGGCAATGAGTCTCCTTTAAGCGTTTGGGAAAATCAAATGCTCATGACTGGCATTAACAAGGAAAGTATGGATGAAGACGAATCCATGAAGGTATTTCCACAGCCTGCAACCGATCATATAATCATCTCTTATTGCTTAGCAGATAAGGCCACTGTTTCAATTGCACTTTACAATATGCAGGGCATGAAGCTCGGAGAACCCATAACCGAATATCAGACAGCTGGTAACCATCGGTTAGAAATTCAATTTTCGGATATGTCTGCAGGCCTGAAGCCCGGCATGTACATCTGCAGCTTAGTGGCGAACGATATCCGGATCAATAAGAAAGTGCTTATTACAAATAACTAACAGCAATAGCACACAAAGGCTTTGTCTGCCTGTTTCCTGGTGGAAAAACATGAAATGTTTCATCATGGAAGAAAACATACCCATAAGTAGCGCAATACAACCTCATAGTAGCATTTTTTGTGAATCCTGAACCATTACCCCTATAGTTTAACGATCTTTAGCGATATACGCGCATTGCTTGATTCCAGCCTGCAAAAATAGATGCCCGCTGGCACTTCAGCACCATTGCTGTCCTTCCCGTCCCAGATAAGATCATGTTCGCCGGCATCAAGGCAAATGCATCTAGTCTGTTATCTGGCTCAAAACGGTGTGAGAGATCTCCATATCGTACATCTCCTCGATATGCTTTGAGATATCCCGGTAACTCATCCCAAGGCCATACAGGCCGATAATCTTTCCTGATAGACTTTCTGCAAGTATAGTCTGGCGTTTTCTGATCAGTTCCGGTTCAAAGCTGCTGTGACGGTCCTGGGTTTTTCAATCTCAAAACTTCCACTGGAACTTTTGATCGTCTTTTTCCCTCTGCCGTTACGCTTGTTGCCTTGATCACGCTGATCTTCATCCAGATGACCATCCATCTCAGCATCAAGCGCTTTTTCTATGAAGTTCTTTAGTAAAGGGGCAAAGGCTCCGTCTTTGCCAAATAAGGATTTACCACTTTTGAGTTGCTCTAAGGCTTTCCCCCGATGGCGCGAATCTCCTGATCCGTGCCTATTAACTGCTTGTCTCCTGACAAGCAATCCATTACTCACCGAATTTTAAATAAATGCAGTTTAATCTGGTGACAAAAATACCCGCTGGCGGTCGTCTGTGACGAGTGCACCTATTTCCTCGTCTCCCGACGAGAAATAACACTCATTCGCACCGCTCATCCTCCCGTATTCTCGTATTCCCGTATTCTCAAACAGGCAGGATTAGCTTCGCTTCGCTCGCTGATCCGTTGGGGGGAACTAAAGAAAAAGCCCTCATTCGCTCCGCGCGTACTCCCGTATTCTCGTATTCTCGTATTCTCAAACTGACAGGATTAGCTTCGCTTCGCTCGCTGATCCAATGGGGGGAACTAAAGAAAAAGCCCTCATTCGCACCGCTCATCCTCCCGTATTCTCGTATTCCCGTATTCTTAAACAAGCAGGATTAGCTTCGCTTCGCTCGCTGATCCGTTTGGGGGGAGGTACAACAACAAAAGCCCTTCTTCACTTCGTTCAGATGGTCTTTTTTCGTGAACAAAAATATGAAAGCAAGCTTTCAATTTTCGCTCACGAAAAAAGCCCCACACTACCGTGTGAGGCTTTTGTTTGTTGTCGGGGTAGTAGGATTCGAACCTACGACCCCCTGCTCCCAAAGCAGGTGCGCTAACCGGACTGCGCTATACCCCGAAAATCTTAAATTCTAAACTCCAATTCCTAAATTCGAAACAAATTCAAATGATTCAAATCCGAAATTCAAAAAATAGTTTCAAATTTGTTTTAAAGAACGATTGTTTAATGGTGCTAATTAATCCATCATCCAAAATCCATCATCCAAAACCTTAAGGTGGCGGAGAGGGGGGGATTCGAACCCCCGATACCCTTTCGAGTATGCCAGTTTAGCAAACTGGTGGATTAAGCCACTCTCCCACCTCTCCAAACTGTAAACTCAAAACCGCGTCGCGCGGACCCCGGTTTTGGGAGGTGCAAAAGTAGAAAAACTTATTCAGATGGACAAGAAAATATTTCGTTTAATATACGTTGCTACATATCCCTCACATCAACAAATCCACCCGACTCGTATTCCAGGGCCTTTTTCATACCCTCAATAAGCTTTGGGGCCGCCGAAACCGCATCAGGCATCTCATCGGTGTACCTTGCACCCTGTATCCGCTTTGCAGCAGGATATTTCTCCGCATCCTTAATGTTCCATATCTCTTCCTGTATCTCACTGTCGACAAGCCCCGGGGCAAAGGCAATGAAGTGCGTGTCGGTATGCTCCTTCGCATAAATGTTCATCAGCATGTTAAGCCCTGCCTTCGACATGGAATACGGCCCCCAGCCGGGCGTGCTGCGCAAGGATGCCTTTGACGACATCCCGGCAACCTGCCTGATCACCTCCACCTCGGCAAAAAGAATATCGAGCAGGAATTTGTTGGCCCAGACGTTAATTTCCATTACCCTTTTCATCTCCTCAAGCGGTACCTCCCGGGCATACCTGATCTCGCCCAACACGCCGGCATTCAGCACGACAAGGTCAAGTTTTTCCACGCCTGAAAGAAATCCAGGCAGATCAGTACTTACCGAATCATAATCGGTCAGGTCCAGCGAAAGATGATGATAAACCGGGTTTTCTTCAAGGTCGCCGGGAACTCTCCGGCTGATGCCATATACCTCCGCGCCCTGCTTAAGATATTCTTTCGCCAGCCCCTTGCCAATGCCTGAACTGCTCCCTGTTATCAATATTTTCATGTCTATACAATGTTAATAAATCGAGTCGTTTGTACTATGCCGCAAAACTACAAAATCGGTAAATATCTCGCAGGCACCTGTATAATTGCACACACAAATGTACATCCGTCACAAAAGGGCAAGGGCGG
>JAZBOU010000076.1:0-26940 GCA_036351275.1 Bacteroidales bacterium | reverse complement strand
TCAATTACTTCCTGGCCCGTCATATTGTATATATGGTACTCGAATGTACCATTGGTTCCGGAGCTCAGCTGAACCATATCCCTGGCAGGATTTGGGTATAATGTTACAGGTATTTCCTCTGCTTCATCAATTCCTGTTTCGAGGATGGTGAAACTTTGTTCTTCGGCAAATGCCGATCCCGAGTATGCCTGGTCGATGGCCTGCACGCTCCAGTAATAGGTTCCTTCAGGAAGGTTTACAACTCTCCTGCTAATCTCAGCATTGGCATTTCCAAGGGCCTGGATATAGCGGAATCCTGAACTTGCACTGGCCATGGAGGATACAACATCAGATTCACCCGGACTGGTTCCCAGCCGGAAATTATAGTTCAGGCCATCCCGGGGTGTCTGCTCATCAGATGCTTTGTCCCAGTAAAGTATGGTATATCCGTTTTCAACAGTGGATCCCAGGTTTGCAGGTGCTTCCGGTGCCGTATTGGTCTGGAAACTATTCGACCCGGCCATATTTCTGTATAGTCTTGAAAATGGTACTTCAGCGGGTGTCAGTCCGATTAACAGGAAGTCAAGATCTCCGTCATTATCGTAATCAGCCCAACGTGCGCTGCAGCGGATCGCTCCATCAATGGTCGCTCCGGGTTCACTGCTAAAAATTCCATCGTGGCTGTTATAGACGTAAGATATCCCACCACCGCATGATGCGTTCTTGCCGCATGCAATGATGTCGAGGTCGCCATCATTATCATAATCGCCCCAGTCAACGGAGCTGATACCAAGACCCGGCAAATAGGTTTCGTAGGGTGCAATGATCTCACCACCCCGGTTTTCATATATCAGGAATCGCGGTTCGAGGAAAATATCATACCCGGACAAACAAATATCAAGGTCTCCATCATTATCAAAATCGACCCAATTGGTACTGCCTGAAAATAAACCTTCCATTCCAAGGTCAAGATAGGTAAAGGTGTCACCATCGTTGCGATATACCGAGGAAACATAGCCCCCACCGGTATCACCGATCAGCAGCAGGTCGAGGTCACCGTCATTATCAAAATCCCCCCATGCTGCCCTTGAATTCTGCAGCATTCCGAATACATGCTCAAGTCTGGTAAAGGCTCCACCTTCATTTTCATAAAGTTCAGCAACCCAGCTTCCCGTAATGAATACATCAAGGTCGCCGTCGCCATCGTAATCTCCCCATGTCCCGTGGCCATAGCCTACCGGGGTAAACCCGGCATCGTATGCCTGGAAAACACCTTCGTTATTAGTGTAGATCAATGAGATATTTCCGGCATCAAGGGTTTCGCCCGTTACCAGCAGATCGAGGTCTTCGTCATTGTCATAATCACCCCATTCAAGCGAACCGTCTTTTACGCCGGTAAGACCTGCTTCTAGGTCGGAAAAAATACCTTCATCATTGCGGTAGATCTTGGTATGATATTCACCTGTTGCGTTGATCCCTGAAACGGCTACATCCAGGTCACCATCATTATCATAGTCTCCCCATGCCACATAACTTCTGCCCAGACCCATAATACCGGCAGAAGTATTTTCGAATGGCTGGGAATAGAGGTCAAAGGTGAGCAATAATATCAGAATAGCCGTAATAGCAGATAGTCTTTTCATAAAAGGAGTATTTGTTTTAGCTGTATAAGCGCAAAGGTAATAAATATGCATGAATCGACATATGAAGAAATTTAACCTGGAAGGTTGGCAACCTGGAAGGTCCCGGACCTTCCAGGTCTATATTTTACTCTCCGTAGAGTTCGGTGAATTTATTCTTCCCGTCGTCGAGGAACTGCACGAAAGCATCTACATTCAGGTTGTATGCCCGTGGTTTTGCGAGGATCTCTCCATCATGGCCCAGCAGCACATAGTAAGGCTGTGCGTTGATGTTAAAGTTATGGATCTGCAGGTCGGCATAGATCCTACCTACTGTTTTCTTCAATTTTCCGTCAACACTGGAGACCACCCATTCTTCTTCCGGGACAAGCGTCTTATCATCCACATACAGGGCAACAACAACATAGTCTTCCTGCAATCGTTTGAGCACTTTGGGATCCGACCACACATTGGCTTCCATTTCACGGCAGTTCACACAACCATGGCCGGTAAAGTCGATGAAGATCGGTTTATTTAGTTTTTTAGCACAGGAAAGTGCCTGTTCATAATCAAAATATCCCTCAAGGCCATGTGGCAAATGCAGGAATTCATGGTATTTAGCCGTTTCGCATGTAGCCGTTTTATCTTCCGGTGCGATCATCTTTACGTTCTCACGTACAATCGCATTGATATCGAAATCATGGGTCTGGGCCGGCGGAATGTATCCCGACAGGAATTTCAGGGGAGCCCCGAACATACCGGGAATAAGGTAAACCACGAATGAGAAGGTGATGATCACAAAACTAAGGCGAGGCACGCTGATAAACTTCACATCGCTGTCGTGGGCAAACTTGATCTTTCCAAGAAGGTAGAAGCCCATCAGTACAAATATCACGATCCATATCGCAAGGTAAACTTCCCTGTCGAGCAAGCCCCAGTGATAAGTCTGGTCGGCAATGCTGAGGAATTTCAATCCAAGCGCAAGTTCCAGGAATCCCAGTACCACTTTTACTGAATTGAGCCATCCGCCAGATTTCGGCATCTTGTTAAGCCATCCCGGGAAGAATGCAAATAAAGTAAATGGAAGTGCAAAGGCCAGTGAAAACCCAAGCATCCCGATTATAGGCTCCAGCCAGGCTCCGGTAGCAGATTGCACGAGTACTGTCCCAACCAGGGGCCCCGTACAACTGAATGATACCAGTACCAGGGTAAATGCCATGAAGAACGGTCCCGTAACACCTCCTTTTTCAGCCCGCTTGTCCGACCTGTTGATCATCCAGCTTGGAAGCGTGATCTCGAACATACCAAAAAACGAAGCGGCAAAGATCACAAAGATGAGGAAGAACAATATGTTCGGCAACCAGTGGGTCGACAACCAGTTGGCGAAGTTCACGCCCAGGGTCAGTGCGATCACGGTACCAATAACGGTATAGATGAGAATGATGGAGATACCGAAAGCAATGGCCTGGAATTTGCCTTTGGCCTTGTTCCCTTCGTCATGCATAAAGAAACTCACCGTCATAGGGATCATCGGGAACACACAGGGTGTGAGGATGGCTGCAAGGCCGGCAATGAAAGCAAAGATAAAAAGCTCCCAGATGGACCCGTATTCCAGCTCCTCGATCTTCATTTCTTCGAGTATGCTTTTATCCTCGATGATCACGGTGGTGGCCTTGTATTCTCCGGCCAGTTCAGACGGATCATATTCAACTGCGGCTACTGCACCGTTGTATGTAAACTCAAATTCAGCATCCACGGGAGGAAGGCATTGTTTGTCGTCGCAGCTCATAAAGTTTATGGCTCCGCTAACTTTAACCGGATCATCAGTAAGCAGCTTTATCTTCTGGGTGAAGATGGCTTCATCAGAGAAGTACTTCAAAACCATATCAAAGTTGGGATCGAACTCCTCCACCGATTCTGATTCGGTCACCTCCCCTATCAAATCATAGAGAGCCGTATCACCTTCCCAGTAAAATGTTGTGGCTGGCGGGCTCATAGGGATATCCTGCGAATACAGATGCCAGTGTTCATCGATCTCCGCCCGGAAGGTCAGCAGGTATTCATTTTCACCTGTTTCTTCACTGTTGAAATGCCATTTCACAGGCTCATAGATCTGAGACCAGGCCATTGAAGTGAAGAAAACAGAAAGAAGGAGCGTTATTAAAAGCTTTGCGGTGTTAAGTGATCTGGTGCCTATCATCTGAATCAATTTTGAAAGGGCAAAAATACGAGAAATATAGATACATACATAGTTTCGGGGACTAGATTGTGGGAAAAAAACTCATAAATTTTGTTAACCCCCGTAACCAATATGTGAATGATAAATAAAGCCAGATGGCCAGTATCTAATGGGAAGTAATAAGGAATATTTGTTTGGTGGATGATGTGACTTTAAAAGGATCGGCGATGCGGTGGCCGATGATCCATGCAACCTCTTCACCAGAGATAAGTAACCAGGTGCGTTCTTTCCCGGGCAGGGAGAATTTCTCATCAATAAAGAAATCGCTTATCTTTTTATGGTTTTTCATCCCCAGTGGGATGAAACTGTCGCCGTGCTTCCAGCGCCTGATTCGCAATGGAAAAACCAGCTTATCGAAATCGAGGGCAGCTGCAGTTTTTTCATCCGGAATCCGGAAGTTTTTTCGGGCAGGCCTGCTGACCTTGATCTTCAGGGGAACAGACAGTTCTTCATCAGCGTGATGAAGGTAAAACTCTTCCTCTTTCTCCTCACTTACAGTTGTGATCAGCAGTTTAGCCCGGTCGGTAACCAGCCTGTGGGTGGATGAATAAAAGGTTTTTCCCGGGATCTTTTCAGCAGCCACGAGAACGTTTTTCACGTCGGGATAACTGAACCCATAAGGAGAGATGATCTCATAAAGGATCTGATCGACCGGCTTGAACATCTTAAGTTTTGGCAAATCCAGAATGACCATGTCCTTCTCTTTCGTGATGATCTCTCTTGCGGCCAGTTCGACAACCTGCCTGTAAACCTTTTCTGTACCTGCCAGTCGCCGGATATTCTCATTCATTTCCTCCCTGAAAGACGGGTTCAGATCAAGAAACACCGGGATCAACCTGTGTCTGATCTGGTTCCTTAAATACCCGGTTCCGAAGTTTGATTCATCGTCCCTGTATTCGAGTTTATTTTCCCTCCGGTATGTTTCCAGATCGTTCCTGCAGGCAAACATCAGCGGCCTAACAATTTTTTCATTCTTTAGCGGGATACCATGCAGGCCTGCGATGCCTGTACCCCTGGCGAGGTTAATGAAAAAAGTCTCGATCTGGTCATCGAGGTGATGTGCAGTAGCCACATGATCATATCCATGCTGTACACACAACTCATCAAAAAATGCATAACGCAGTTCCCTGGCCGCCATCTGCACAGATAACTTATTTTCATTGGCATACGCAGTTGTATCAAAACGGCGTGTATAAAACGGGAGATCATGTTTCCCGGCTATTTTTTCAACCAGGGCTTCATCTGCGTCGGAGGCCTCGCCCCGCAACGCAAAGTTACAATGGGCGATCCCGATATTATAGCCGGTGCGTACAAATAGCTCAAGCATGACCATAGAATCAATCCCGCCGCTGACGGCAAGAAGTATACGGTCCGACCCGGAAAACAGGTCATGCTCCTCAATAAAGGATTTGAAACGATCAATCACGCAACAAAGATAATAAGAATGGGGGGGCCTTTGAAGAACAAGCGACCTAATCCACCATGAATGACTTTTCTTCGAGCAATTCCTGCACGGAATTCAGTCCACCTTGTTTTTTGGCTTTTTCAATCTGGAATTCCAGTTCGGCATCATAGGTACTGGTGCATTCACAGGAGCGTATCACCCCGGTAGCGACAGGGTATTCGGGCAGCGTCATTCTCACCAGCATATAATGGGTTGTATCATCCGGGTTCTGGGCATCATGAATCAGGATATCAGATTCCGTAATACCATTTTCACCGATGGTTACCACCTCAAGTCTTGAATCTTTCAGGATCAGCCCTTTGTTCTTTTCCTTTCCGAAGATCATGGGTTGTCCATGTTCAAGATGGATCTGGTGGTCATCACGCACCTCTTTACCGGTGATCTCGGAGTGGATGCGGTTGTTGAATATCACACAGTTCTGGAGTACTTCCACCACGGATGTGCCATGGTGTTTTGTTGCTTCAAGGAATACCTCTTTCATCCTTTTGGGTTCAGTATCCACCACCCTGGCAAAAAATGTTCCCTGTGCTCCCATGCAAAGCTCACCAGGTTTGAACGGATTTTCGATGGTACCGTCGGGAGAGGTCTTTGTTATGCTTCCTCTCGGGGTTGTGGGAGAATACTGTCCTTTTGTGAGGCCATAAATCTTATTGTTGAAAATAATGATGTTCATATCAATATTTCGCCTGACCGCATGGATGAAGTGGTTACCTCCTATGGCCATGCTGTCGCCGTCGCCCGTGATATGCCACACATCCAGTTTGGGATTGGCTACCTTAAGGCCGGAAGCAACGGCGGCACCCCTGCCATGCAGGCCATGGAATCCGTACGTGTTCATATAATACGGGAACCTGGATGAACATCCGATCCCTGATACAAAGACCACATCCTCTTTCTTAACATTACTCTCGACCAGTGCACTCTGGATAGCAGATAATATGGCAAAGTCGCCACAGCCGGCACACCACTTAACGACCTGGTCGCTTTTAAAGTCTTCTTTCGTATTGCGAAATTCTGCGGGTTTGATGTTTTCAGCCATTTCTTATCCCTCCAGAAAATTGTTAAACATATTTTTCAATTCAGATATCATGAATGGGAGTCCCTGAACCTTGTTGTACTGATGGTAGTTATATTGAGGCAGGTTCATGCGCAGATAATTTGCAAATTGCCCCAGGTTGATCTCACAAACGATGATATGTTTGAATTTGCCGAATACTTCCGCGGTGTTCCTCGGAAGTGGCTTGATATAGTTGAACTGTGCCAGGCTGACCTTTTTCCCCTCATCCTGCAGATCTTTCACGGCAGAGATGAGGGCTCCATAGGTCCCACCCCAACCAACAACCAGCAGGTCACCGCTTTCTTCACCACATACCTTGACTTCAGGTATGAAATCGGCAACCTTTTGTACTTTTTCTTCTCTCAGGAGAACCATTTTTTCATGGTTCAGCGGGTTATGTGAAACATTTCCTGTGATGTCTTCTTTCTCCAGTCCGCCGATACGGTGCCGCAGGCCTTCCTGCCCGGGCAGGGCCCAGTACCTGGCGAGCGTTTCCGGGTTGCGTTTATAAGGAAAGTATTCGGTGTTATCTTCCACAAAGGGAGGATTTATTTCAGCAAGATCTTTTATTTCAGGTATGTTCCAGAGCTCAGAACCATTCGCAAGATAGCCATCGGTGAGCAGGATCACCGGCGTCATGTGTTCAAGAGCGATCTTGCTGGCTTCATAAGCATATTTAAAGCAATTAGCCGGGGTGCTTGCAGCGATCACGACACAGGGGCTTTCCCCGTTTCGCCCGTATAATGCCTGCATGAGGTCGGCCTGTTCAGGTTTTGTAGGAAGCCCGGTAGCGGGTCCGCCACGCTGAACATCAACGATCACGATTGGAAGTTCGGTGATCACGGCGAGGCCGATGGCTTCACTCTTAAGTGCCAGGCCGGGACCGGATGTTGTTGTTACCGCAAAATCGCCGGCAAAGCTGGCGCCAATGGCAGCATTGATCCCCGCGATCTCATCTTCCGCCTGGAACGTCTTCACGCCAAAGCGCTTCATCCCCGATAATTCCTGAAGGATCTCAGAGGCAGGAGTAATGGGGTAAGAACCCAGGAATAGTTCCATTCCTGCACGTTCGGCTGCGGCCATCAGACCCCAGGCAGTGGCAACATTACCCGTAATATTCCTGAACTTACCTTTCCTGTTCTTTATCGGGTTGATCTGGTATGTCGTTCGCAGCGCTTCTACTGTTTCTGCGTAGTTGTAACCAGACCTGAGAACCCTTTTGTTGGCCTCGGCCAGCAAGGGTTTCTTTGTTCCGAATTTAGTGTCGATAAATTCCTCACCGTATTTCAGGTCCTTGTTGAACAACCAGTAAAGGATGCCGAGTGCAAACTGGTTCTTGGTTCGTTCAGCCGACTTGGCATCTATCCCCAGGTCTTTTACCGATGCTTTACTGAGCTGGGTAATCGGAGCTTTGACTACATTATATCCTTCAACCGTACCATCGTGGAGGGGATCCTCAATAAAACCGGCTTTCTTGTAGTGTTTGTTATCGAAGTTATCAATGTCAATGATGATGGTAGCTCCGGGTTTTACCCATTTCATATTCGTCTTCAGAGCGGCAGGGTTGAGTGCCACGAGAACGTCGGCCAGGTCGCCCGGTGTATCGATCTCCTTGTGCCCGATATGCAACTGAAAACCGGAAACGCCTGCGATGGTGCCCTGTGGCGCCCTGATCTCAGAGGGATAGTCGGGGAAAGTGGCCAGATCATTTCCTGCAAAAGCAGTCGTATCGGAAAACTGGCTTCCGCTAAGTTGCATCCCATCGCCTGAATCACCGGCAAACTTCACCACAACTGCGTCCAGTTCAATTACTTTACTTGTTTTTTTCGACATTGTGCTTTACGGTTATAACAATCTCGCAAAGTTATAAGTTTTAAATGTTATGGTTCAGCATTTACTAACAAATTTTTAACATAAAGATTAAAGATCTCAATCCAATGTCTATCAGACACTTATCATGATAGTTATTTATTTAGAACTAGAATAAATAGGAGATAGCTGTTTCACAGGTGTAAATCGTAAAAAATATGTGCTTTATATTTGCAAAAAACGTTTATCATTTAAATTTACATTTATTATGGCTTACATAATCACAGATGACTGTACAGCATGCGGAACCTGTATCGATGAATGTCCGGTTGAGGCAATTTCTGAAGGTGATATTTATGTTATTGACCCTGATGTATGCACCGACTGTGGTTCATGCGCAGATGTTTGCCCGGTAGAAGCTATTGAGCCGGAATAATATCGATTTGTAAAAAAGTTTTAATCCATAAGAAAAGTTCCCCCGGGTTTTCGGGGGAACTTTTTTTTATTGTCCATTCAACATGCATCGCCCTCCATAACCCTATCAGCATAGGAGGGGCACATTCTGCATTTTCCATTTATTGTTGAGATTCAGGAGATTTAGAAGATCTAACGACTTAGAAGATTGGCTTCGCCGAGCTCCGCTTCGCTCCGGTTGAATGAAGTAAATCGCAAATCTCTTCGAATATCGTCTACATCGCTACATCTCCTTAATCGCTACATCAACTAAGAAAAACGGTCTTTCCTTGAACAGAACACTCCGGATACTTGTTTTACTAAATGATTTGAAGACCAAGCTTTTCATTCGTACCTTTGCAGCCTTGTTATATTAGTTTTTATGGATAGACAATCCTTTATCAACAGCTCTGATCCTGAAACCATCGATAAGCTCTACCAGGATTTTCTGAACGATCCGCAATCTGTTGCGGACGACTGGCGATACTTTTTCGAGGGTTTTGAGTTTGCCAGGGAAGATTATAAGCCCCGGCCGGTGACCGCGAAAGAATATCCTTCTGAATTCAAGGTTCTGAGCCTGATCAATGCATACCGGCAGCGCGGACACCTGTTCACGAAAACGAACCCGGTAAGGACCCGGAGAAAGTATACCCCTACGCTTGACTATAAGAATTTCGGTTTCTCCGAATCCGATCTTAAAAAGGTATACCAGGCCGGTAATGAAATTGGCATCGGCCCCGCCACACTTGAGAAGATCATCGAGCACCTTGAAAAGACCTATTGCGACTCTATTGGCGCAGAATATATGTATATCAGGCACCCTGAGGTGGTCAGCTGGTTCCAGCAGAAGATGGAATCGGTGAGGAACACACCTGATTTCAGCCAGGAAGAAAAGCGCGAATACCTGGCAATGATCACAAAGGCTGTTCTTTTTGAGAAATTCATCCATAAGAAATTCCCGGGTCAGAAGCGATTTTCCCTGGAAGGGGCTGAATCCCTGATCCCGGCCCTCAATGCGATTGCAAAGACCGGCGCGCAGCATGGCATCAAAGAATTTATCATCGGTATGCCCCACAGGGGGAGATTGAATGTACTGGCAAACTTCATGAATAAGCCTTATGAGAACCTTTTTCATGAGTTTGAGGGTGTTGAATACGAGGAAGAATACTTGCTCGGGGATGTGAAATACCACCTTGGTTATACTTCCTCTCAGAAGGCGGGCGACAAGGAGATCAAGCTGACCCTCTCGCCAAATCCTTCTCACCTCGAGGCGGTCGACCCCGTAGTTGAAGGTATTGCACGCGCTCGTCTCGACAAAGACTACAAAGGCGATTACAAACGCCTGGCACCCATTCTTATTCATGGTGATGCATCCATTGCCGGGCAGGGTGTCGTATATGAAGTACTGCAGATGTCGGAGCTCACCGGTTACCGCACCGGAGGCACCATACATGTAGTGATCAACAACCAGATCGGTTTCACGACAAACTACCTCGATGCCCGGTCAAGCACTTACTGCACCGACGTAGCCAAAACAACATTAAGCCCGGTATTTCATGTGAACGGTGATGATGTTGAAGCCCTGGTATACACCATTAACCTTGCGATGGAGTATCGTCAGAAATTCCACAAGGATGTTTTCATCGACCTGCTCTGCTACAGGAAGTACGGCCATAATGAAGGTGATGAGCCCCGCTTTACGCAGCCCATCCTTTACAAGATCATCGAAAAACACCCGAACCCGCTCCAGATCTACAGCAAAAAACTTATTGCCGAAGGAAGCCTGAAAGCGGAAGATGCTTCCTCCCTTGAAAAGGATTTCAACGCAATGCTTGAAAAAAAACTCGATGAGGCCAAAAAAATGGGTAAAGCCAGTATTGATTCATTCCTGGAACAAACCTGGCAGGATATCCAGAAAGCCTCACCGGAAGATTTCATTGCCTCACCGGAAACAGGAGTTAATAAAGACTCCCTGTTGAAGATCGGAAAACAGATCTGCTCACTTCCGGAAGATGAGCAGGTTTTTCGCAAGCTGGTACGATTGCAGCAAAGCAGGCTGGAGATGCTTGAGAAAACAGGCAAACTCGACTGGGCCATGGGCGAATTGCTCGCCTACGGAACCTTACTCGACGAAGGCGTCCCGGTCAGGCTGAGCGGACAGGATGTAGCCAGGGGAACCTTTTCACACAGGCATGCGGTATTAAAAATAGAAGACTCGGAAAAAGAATACCTCCCTTTGAACCACATCAGCAAAGACCAGGCAAGGATCGAGATTTATAACAGCCCGCTCTCGGAATACGGAGTGCTGGGATTTGAATATGGGTATGCACTGAGCTCACCTTACACCCTGACCATCTGGGAAGCACAATTTGGCGATTTCGCGAATGGGGCCCAGATCATTTTTGACCAGTTCATCAGCAGTGCCGAAGAAAAATGGAACGTGATGAACGACCTGGTGGTCTTGCTACCCCACGGTTACGAAGGCCAGGGACCTGAACATTCCAGTGCCCGCATGGAGCGATTCCTTGCGCTTTGTGCTGAAGAAAACATCCAGGTGATCAACCCCACTACACCGGCAAATCTTTTCCACGCCCTTCGCAGGCAATTGAAGCGTAAATTCAGGAAACCACTGATCATCTTTACGCCAAAAAGCCTGCTCAGGCACCCCCTTTGCGTATCATCCATTGAAGATTTTACAGAGGGACGCTTCCGCGAACTGATTGATGATGAAAATGCGGAGCCTGAAAAGGCAAAAAGGGTGATCTTCTGCAACGGGAAAGTGTACTATGAGCTCCTGGAAGAAAAGATGAAAGAAAAACACAATGATACAGCCATCATCAGGGTGGAGCAGCTGTTCCCCCTGCCCATGACAAAGATCAACAGCCTTATAGAAAAATACAACAGTGCCGAAGACTGGGTATGGGTTCAGGAAGAACCTGTAAATATGGGTGCATGGCCATTCCTGAAATTACATTTTACCTCATTGAACCTCAGGGTTGTCGCCCGTCCGGCAAGCGGCAGTACCGCAACCGGATCAAGTAAGTTCCATATGATCAGGCAAAGGAAGATCATTGAAAAGGCTTTTGGTTCATGCGACTGCCCCATGGTTGACAAAGAATGCCGGATGATATGCATAGGTAACAGATGGCAGTCGTTCGACGTAGAAGTAGAAAAACTTGGTAAAGAAGTTAAAGCAGGAGACTTTTCTGCCGAAAAGCGGGTAATTAAGCTCCAGGAATAATATAATTGAATCTATGATCATTGAGATAAAAGTACCGAGCCCGGGTGAATCCATTACCGAAGTGCAGCTTGCTTCATGGCTGGTGGAAGACGGCGATCAGGTGGAAAAAGACGATGAGATCGCGGAGATCGATTCCGATAAAGCAACATTGACTATCAGCGCCGATGAAGGTGGCAAGATCAGCCTCAAGGCAGCTGAAGGCGATACCCTTGAGATCGGGGCAGTGCTTGCTACGGTCGATACTGAAGCTGAAGGAAAGAAAAAAGAAAAACCAGTCACCACCAAAGCTGCAGCTGACAAGCCTGAGGTAAAGGAAGAGGTGGCAAAAAGCCCGGAACCGGAAAAGACTGGATCCCCCGCCGCGGAGGAAAGCAGCATACACCTCTCTCCCCTGGCCAGGAAGCTCCTTAAAGAGAGCGGAAGCACGGAAAAAGAATTTGAAGAATTTCTCAAAAAATTCAGGGCCGGTAAGAAAGATGTTGAGTTCTTTCTGTCGGAAAAAGATAAGGTTACCACAGCTTCCTCATCACCAGTTGCCCCTGCCTGGGGCGGCAAAAGGGAGGAAAAAAGGCAAAAGCTATCTACCCTGCGCATGAAGCTGGCAGAGAGGCTGGTTTCCGTAAAGAATGAAACGGCCATGCTCACTACTTTTAACGAGGTGAATATGACCCCGGTGATGGAGATCAGAAAAAATTACAAAGACATCTTCAAAGAGAAGTTTGGCGTGGGCCTGGGCTTTATGTCATTTTTCACCAAGGCAGTAACTATCGCACTGCACCATTTCCCCAAGGTTAATGCGCAGATCGACGGCAACGAGATGGTCATGTACGACTATGCGGATGTTGGCATTGCCGTAAGTGCTCCCAAAGGACTTATGGTTCCCGTACTTCGCAATGCAGAACAAATGAGCCTGGCCGAGATCGAAAGCAAGATCAAGGAACTGGCCATCAAAGCCCGCGACGGTAAGCTTAGCCTGGATGAAATGAAAGGGGGCACCTTTACCATTACCAATGGTGGTGTTTTCGGATCCATGCTTTCAACACCCATAATAAATCCGCCCCAGAGCGCGATCCTGGGTATGCATAATATTGTTGAACGGCCGATCGCAGTGAATGGAAAAGTAGAGATACATCCTATCATGTACGTAGCACTGTCGTACGATCACAGGATCATTGACGGAGCTGAGGCAGTAGGCTTCCTGGTAAAGATAAAAGAGGTTCTAGAAGATCCTACAAAAATGCTTCTTGGAGGAACGGATCCTGCAAAAGCATTGTTGCAGATATAAATTGATATCATGCGAAAAAAAATTGATTTCCTGGTCATCGGATCCGGCATTGCAGGCCTGATCTATGCTTTAAAGGTAGCTGATCATGGCACGGTATGCATCTTAACCAAATCATCTGCGGAGGAAACAGCCACAAAATATGCGCAGGGCGGCATTGCTGCAGTCATGTATACTCCCGACACGTATGAAAAACATATTATAGATACCATTGTTGCCGGCGACGGCCTGAACAACAGGGAGATCGTTGAGCTTACCATCAAGGAATCCACGGCTCGTATCAGGGAACTTATCGAATGGGGGGCACAATTTGATAAAAACTCTTCCGGGGATTATGACCTTGCCAGGGAAGGCGGGCACTCCGAAAAAAGGGTGTTTCACCACAAGGACAGTACAGGCCTTGAAATAGAACGGGCGCTGCTTGATAAGATAGAGGAACATCCGAACATAGAAATGCTGGAAGATCATTTCGCGATCGACCTCATTACACAGCACCACCTTGGCATTAAAATAGTGCGAAAGGACAAGAATATCGAATGCTATGGCGTGTATTCCATGGACCTGAAAAGCAAGGAGATATGGACCATCCTTGCAAAAACCACCATGCTTGCCACCGGCGGGGCAGGAAACATATACAGTAACACAACTAATCCATCCATTGCGACCGGTGACGGCATAGCGATGGCATATCGTGCCAAGGCCCTGGTAGAGAATATGGAGTTCATACAGTTCCATCCAACTTCCCTGTACAACCCAGATGAAAAGCCTTCTTTCCTGATCACTGAGGCATTGCGAGGTTTTGGAGCCAAACTCAAAACCATGCAGGGCGATGAATTCATGATAAAGTATGATCAACGGGAATCGCTCGCTCCCAGGGACATTGTGGCCCGGGCAATTGATAATGAGATGAAACTTTCCGGCGACGATTATGTTTATCTCGACGCAACGCATCTTGATAAAAATAATCTTATCAAGAATTTTCCACGGATCTATGCAAAATGCCTCAGCATTGGAATCGACATTACCAGGGACATGATACCCGTGGTGCCTTCGGCACATTACCTGTGCGGGGGTATTAAAGTAGATGAACACGGCAGGAGTTCGATCCGAAACCTCTATGCTTCAGGCGAATGTGCATCAACCGGCCTGCACGGTGCAAACAGGCTTGCCTCCAACTCCCTGCTGGAATCAGCAGTTTTCTCTCACCGCGCCAGCCTGGATGCAATTGAATCCGCCCCAGCGATTGACTTCTGCCTGGACGTCCCTGACTGGGATGCTTCCGGAACCGTGCTGAATGAAGAAATGATCCTGATCACTCAGTCGCTCAAGGAGCTACGTGCACTCATGAGCAGTTATGTGGGTATTGTCAGGTCAGACCTGAGGCTGCAACGTGCACTCGACCGCCTCGAGATCATCTATCGTGAAACAGAAGAGCTATATGACCGTTCAATACTCACCGTCAACATATGTGAGCTGAGGAACATGATCAACGTTGCTTACCTTGTCATCAAGATGGCAACCCAGCGAAAAGAAAGCAGGGGATTGCATTATTCGATCGATTATCCGAGGGACGCGGTCGATGGAAGCTCAATGTTCATTAATAACCATATTGAAGAATAAAACAGGATTATGGCACTGATCAAAGCGGTACACGGTATTCATCCTGTCATTGGCAAAGGTTGTTTCCTTGCCGACAATGCAACGATAACGGGGGAGGTTGTCCTCGGCGACAATTGCAGCGTCTGGTTCAATGCTGTTGTCAGGGGTGATGTGACCCACATCCATATCGGAAACAATGTAAACATACAGGATAATGTCACCATCCATGGTACGTATAAGAAAGCTGCCGTGGAGATCGGCAACAACGTCAGCATCGCGCATAATGCAATTGTGCACGGCTGCACCATCAGGGATAATGTATTGATCGGCATGGGGGCCATACTCATGGATCATGTCGTAATCGAAAGCAATTCCATTATCGCTGCCGGAGCCCTTGTTCCCAAAGGGACCACAGTTGAATCAGGAAGTGTCTATGCAGGAGTGCCGGCTAGAAAGATCAAGGACATTGACAGGGACCTGATCGAAGGAGAGATCGAACGGATTGCGAACAGCTATAATATTTACGCGGGATGGTATAAGAAGGGTTGAGTTTTGGGTGTTGAGGGTTGAGTTAATTACTAGTTTCAAGTTTATAGCTGACATACCCTCATACTTTACAACTAACTCAAAACCTAACCCTTACAACTCAACACTTCAAAAAAAACCCCGCATCTCTGCAGGGCTCCATTTAATTTCATTATTGGATTATAACCCGAGCTTCGCTTTCACGAGTGGGAGTACATCCACACCGGCTTCATAATAAAGCACGGTTCCCATGCTTACATCAAGAATATAAGTAAACCCATTTTCTTCTGCAACAGCGGTGATCGCATTCCTTGCCTTTGTGATCAGCGGGTCATAAAGTTGCTGCTGTTTGGCGGCAAAATCTCCTTCAGCACTCTGCTGAAAATCAGTTATCCTGGTCTCCAGGTCAGCAATTTCTCTTTGCTTGGTTTGCTTGATGATGTCAGACATCCCATCTGAATTATTGGTGTAGTCTTCAACCTTGTTCTGGTATTCAAGGTACATAGCACCGATCTGCTCCTCCAGCGAGCGCTGGTATGCCATCAATTGCATTTCTACAGAATCCTTTTCCGGCATCAGCTCAATAAGGGCCTGCGAATCGATATACCCGATCTTCAGGTTAGCCTGAGACCAGGAAAGTGTTGCTGTAAGCATAAAAGCAACAAGAAGTACAGCTTTTAAAGTGTTTTTCATTGTATTTCAATCTAGATTAAAAATTCTCAAAATTGCCTCGCAAATGTATGGAATAAATCAATATAAACGCAAAAATATATTTATAATCAAAAAGCAAGGCATCAACTGATTTGCAGGAGAATATGCAGGGATAATTATCTTATGGAATGCCACCCCCGGATCTACCTCTTGCGATAGCAAAAGTTACCTGTCGTTATCAGAAGAGGATGCAGGATTTGCGCTCCTTCTGTCTTCACGCCTGACCGTTTGCATAACCATGCCAACTTCATCCAGTACATCATCCGAGATATCAAACTTATCTTTTGCATACATGATAGAGAGGCTTCCGGCCTTATCGAAAACAAATGCATAATTCTGTGTTTCCGCAATGGTCTCAATGGCATTGTATATCTTTTCCTGAATGGGCTGGACCAGTTCCTGGCGTTTTGTAAAAAGGTCGCCCTCCCTGCCAAAGCGCTGCTTTTGGAGGTCCTTAGCCTCCTTCTCTTTCTGGATGATCTCGTTTTCCCGCTGTGCTTTCATATCCTCGGGCAGCAAAACGGCCTCCGCCTGGTAATCTTTGTAAAGCTTATCAACCTCGGCAAATTTTGCTTCGATCTCCTTTTGCCATTGGATTGAAAACTCATCAAGGATATCCAGTGCATCCTGGTATTCGGGGATGTTATTCAGGATATAATCAGAATCGACATATGCATATTTCTGTGCCGTGCTAACTGCGACTGCAGACAGGATCACGGCAAGTGTCAGGATCATTTTTTTCATGTTGTAGTCCTCCTATATTTTGTTTTAATCAGCAAGTACAAAAAACCTGCCATAAATTAATTTCTAGTCGATCGACTGGTTGATCGAGAAGTGGAACTGGCCTCCGTTTGCTCCCGGCAATCCGGGCACTTCATCAAATCCATATCCCCAATCGAGGCCAAGCAAACCAAACATCGGCAGAAAAACCCTCATGCCAAACCCTGCTGAACGATACAGGTCGAAGGGATCGAATTGCGGATGGTATAACCAGGCCTTACCGGCTTCGAGAAATGCAAGTGCATAGATCGTTGCCGAAGGATTCAGTGACAGTGGATAGCGAAATTCCAGCGTGTACTTGCAATATACAGTACCTCCCACATTCTGGTCCTGGTAATAGAACGGTGTCAGCGTTTCGTTACCATAACCCCGCATACCAATGATCTCCCTGCCATCAAGATTGTTGTATCCCGAAAGCCCATCCCCACCGAGGTAAAACCTTTCAAAAGGTGTAATGCCGATATCACTGTTGTATGCACCCAGGAATCCATATTTCAGCCGACCCATGATAACGAATTTGGGTGCGACTTCCAGGAAATACGAAGCTTCGAATTTCCATTTATGGTATTCGATCCATTTATATTTTTCCTTATCGTCCATCTTGGTATAATCTGCATCGCTGAACAAAGAATAAGGTGGTGTTGCTTCAAGCGAAAGCGAAAGGTTGGAACCCGTGCGGGGATAGATATAGCTCGGTGCTGTTGAATTCCTGCCGAGGACGATGTTGTAATTAAAGTTATTGTAACTACCTGAACCATCACCGAAGGTAAAAATGGTGGTATAATTCTTCAGGTCATAACGCTGCAGGTTGATCGCCTGGTAGAGCGTGAAGAAGTCATCGGGCCATTTGAGCCTTTGGCCCAGGCCGAAGGTCAAACCATTGATCTTAAAATATGCCCTGTTGGTATCGCTTTTGGGAAGCCCGTTGGAGTATAGAGAGTGATAATAAGAAACGCTGAATGCATTTGGTTTCCTGCCACCCAGCCAGGGTTCGGTAAACGAAGCGCTGTAGCTAATATAGCCCCTCCCGTAACTCTGTACACGCAGGGACAGCTTTTGACCGTCGCCCGAAGGAACCGGTTTCCAGGCGCCTTTCTTAAAGAAATTTCTCAGGCTGAAGTTATTGAACGAGACCCCAAGTGTACCGATGATCCTACCGTATCCCCAACCACCCGATAATTCGATCTGGTCAGCTGATGTCTCCTCAACCGAATAAATAATATCGACGGTCCCTTCTTCGGGGTTGGGGATCACATCCGGTGAGATGGTCTCAGGGTTAAAATATTTAAGCTGACCCAATTCCCTGACTGTACGAATGATGGCATCCCTGCTGAAGAGTTCACCGGGCCGTGTCTTTATCTCCCTGATCACCACATGGTCGTTAGTTTTGGTATTCCCCTTCACCTCAACCTTGCTAATGGTGGCCTGTTTGCCCTCTCTTAACCTGATCTCAAGGTCAATGGAGTCGTTTTCCACCCTGACCTCTACCGGCTCGGCCTGGAAGAAAAGATAACCATCATCGAGATAGAGGGAACTTACGTCAAAGCCATTGGGATTGAATGTAAGGTTGGTATTCAGGAGGTCTTTGTTATAGATATCACCCTTCTGTATCCTGAGCACGTTATTTAGCTGCTCGGCAGTATATTTCGTATTCCCCACCCAGGTAATATTCCTGAAATAATACTGGTTCCCTTCATTGATCCAGATGTCGATATTCATGGTACCGTCGGCATTCCTGGAAATGGAATCCTTGACGATACGGGCATCACGGTAGCCGATCTCATTGTATTTGTTAATGAGGCTCTGAAGGTCATCCTCGTAGTTTTCCTCTATGTACTTTGAAGACTTGAATATTCTTAATCGTACGGTCTGGTTCGCATAGTCTTGGAAGTCCTCGATCATTTTGGGGAACTTCAGCCGCAGCGCATCCCAAACCACATCGATCAGGAGTTTTTCAGCGCCATACAGCGGTCGGAACAAACCTTTTTCCTTGGTTTCCTTTAAGGTCCGTTTCGCTTTCTGTACCGAGAGGGCTTCGCTACCATGGATATTTATCTGGTAGATCTTAACCCTGTTTTTTTTGTCGACAACAATATCGAGTATTACGTTGTTTGCCTTGGTGGTATCAGGGATCTGCTTAATATTTATTTCAACATCAAGAAAGCCTTTTCCAGCGTAATAATTGGTGATGATATTCTGTATCCTGACCAGGAGATGATCAGTAACCACGTCTCCCCTGGTAATACGCATTTCATCCCGTATACTTTCAGCTTCGGATTTTTTGATCCCGTTGAAGGAGTATTTTGTCAATCTTGGCCTTTCCAGCAGGAATATGTCCAGGAATACGAGATCTCCCTGAAATCGTGTTGCAGAAATGCGTACATCCTCGAACAGGCCCTGTTCCCAGAGTTTTTTAACGGCATTGGTAATTTCCTCTCCGGGCACATCAACCCGTTGACCGATCTTGAGTCCGGATAGCATGATCAGGACATTCTGGTCAAGATATTCAACACCGGAAACCGTGATGCCGCCGATCTCATATTTCTTTGGAGTTGAATAATCGATCACCTCCAGGTCCTCATCAACCTGAGCGTGTCCGACGGCAGGAAGCAGCAAGATGGCCAATATACTTATGAAGCAGATGAAGCCGGCACTGCAGCTATTCCTGATATGATTTTTCCTTTGTGTATTCGTTCCCGTCATCCCCGCTAGTCAGCTTTTATTTGTTCACTTGTTTTTCCGAACCTTCTTTCTCTGCCCTGGAAATCGATCAGGGCTTCATACAGGTCATCTCTCCTAAAATCAGGCCACAATTTAGGCGTAAAATACAATTCAGCATATGCAATCTGCCAGAGCAGGAAATTGCTGATCCTGTACTCACCTGATGTTCTGATAAGTAGTTCGGGATCAGGCATATCATGTGTTTCCAGGGCCGATTCGATCAACTGTTGGTTTATTTCATCCGGGGCCAGCCCACCATCACTGATATTCTTTCCCAGTTTTTTCATGGCATTCATGATCTCCCACCTTGCGCTGTAGGACAGTGCAAGGGTCAGCGTCATCCTGTTGTTCCCGGCAGTACTTTCAATCGCTTTCTGAAGCTGTTTCCTGGTACGGGCCGGAAGGCTTGCCAGGTCACCGATCGCATTCAGCCTGATGTTGTTTTTATTCAGGGTCTTCGTTTCCTTGTGGATGGTTTGCAGCAACAGGGTCATCAGGGCTTCCGTTTCAAACCTGGGCCTGTTCCAGTTCTCTGTGGAAAAGGCATATAGCGTCAGATACTGAATGCCGAGTTCTGCAGCAGCTTCTGAAGCTTCCCTTACCGAGGTTACGCCATTCTGGTGTCCGAAGGTCCTGGGTTTACCGCGTTGTTTGGCCCAACGACCATTCCCGTCCATGATAATGGCGACATGCCTGGGCAGGTGGTTAAGGTCTATGCGGTCTTTCAGGTCCATCTGTTCCTCCGGTTCTTAATAATCTCTTCTGGTTCCCCAGTCACTGCAACCTCTATCTTTACCCAGCCTGAACTTATAGGTCAGCGATACCCCGAAAAACGCGTACCAGTCGTTGGTGCTGGAATTACCCCTGGCCTCATAAGCATTATGGCTACGCGTGGGGTCCGACAGTATCTCTGCCGTATTCGAGGGGCTTATACTTTCTCCGTTCAGGTAATAGGTCGTACTGACATCGTCGAGGTAATCTGTAAATGTTTTACGCAAGCCCCATTCAATCGCAAAACCCAGACGCTTGTTCAGGCTGTATTTGAACCCAAACCCGAATGGGATGGCGATCTGGTTGGTCGTGTAACGGCTTCTCCCGTCAAATCCCACATTTTGCCCTTCCGTTCCAAGGTCGCGGAGTTTAACACCATCTGCCTCCGGACTGAAAAATACATAGCCGATACCGCCGAAGATGTAAGGTGCGATAAAGTTTCTTGTGCTCCCGGTGATGTAGTTGAAGAAATTAAATTCAACCACTGCGGAAATATCTGTAATGTCAGACTGAAATTTAAGTTCGCGTCCTTCAACCGCATTGGAGAGATTGTCGTCGCCGGCTATTGCGCCACGATATGCGCTGAGTTTTACTGTCCACCTCGAATCCAGGTTCAACCTGGCAACTGCTCCGTAAGCCGGTTTGGTCAACATGAAGTGCATGCCCGGGTTCAGGTCACCAAGGTAGTAGGACCCACCTGCGAAAAGCCCTACCTCCATGGTCTTTTGTGCCTGCAGCCCCATACCTGCAACGACCATGATAATAATAAATGTTAATTTCTTCATATAGTTCCCCAAACGCATTATTTTCAGATTTCTTGCCTGCGGGTTAATTTTAATTTCGTACATCCAGACCCCATTTGAGTTTATCGCGAATGGTCGTATAGAAATCTTTATGTTCGATCTTTACCAGGTTGAAGCTGAAATCAGCCCTGCTGATACGCAGTTCATCCCCGGGCTCTATCACATCGGTCTTCGAATCAAGGCTTACAAGGTAATGTTTGTCCCTGCCGCCAACACGCAGGCTGACCTTGCTTTTATCAGAGATCACGATCGGCCGTATCGTCAGGTTATGAGGAGCCAGGGGTGTGATGACAAAATTCTCTGAACCTGGAGCTACGATCGGGCCACCGCTGCTGAGAGAGTATGCCGTGGAACCCGTTGGTGTGGCAATGATCAGGCCATCGGCCCAGTAGGAATTCAGGAACACACCATCCACATATACCTTTATGACGATCAGCGCAGTGCTGTCCTTGCGTGTTACGGTCAGATCGTTCAGGGCATATCGGAACTCCCCGAAAAGGTTTTTATCGGACTCAAGCTTAAGTAAGGTCCTTTTTTCAATAAGATAATCTCCCGAAATTACCTTTTCCACTGCGGAAAGGATCTCATCCCTGGGAATACTTGACAGGAATCCGAGACGGCCCAGGTTGATCCCGAGAACAGGAATACCTGAATTACGTACATATGCAACCGTATCAAGCAGTGTACCATCGCCACCGATGGAAAATAACATTTCAGCATTGCCGATGAGTTCGCGATGATCGCTGAAAGCCCCGGCTTTACATTCAAATCCCCTGCTCTCTTTCAGCTCTTCAAGAAATGGCTTGTAAATGATAAGTTCACAGGCATTCTCTTCCAATTTTGAGATCAACTGCAGTAAGTAAGGATAATTCTCATCCCTGATGCTCTTTCCAAATAAAGCAAGCTTCATTACAATGCCTGATTAGTACCTAAAAACCGATGCAAGTTTACGAAAATCTAGGAATTAGAGATTATATACTTAAGAATAATTAACATAAAGGGCGGGCAGCCTATATAGGAGCCATAAAATGAAGGAAAAATCCATGTTCATTCATTCTGTTCACCGAGTATTCCATCCTGAGAACCAGATCGTAATAGGTCACAAAGTCGATCCCCAGACCATATCCTATCAATAGTGTGTTCTCAAGACCGTTGTTGAGGGAGGGATCAGGATGAAAATTGTCAACAAAGCCCATGTCGAAAAATGCATTCAGGTAGAAAGCATAATGCACTTTTGCGAACTTTTCCGATTTAATGAATTTAATATTAAAATTGCGCCTTGGCAGGAGTGCGAACTTAATATTGTTCTTCAGTATCCCGAAATTATATCCATTCACAACATAGTATTCATAGCCCCTCACGATATCCCTGCCATATCCTATTGCCCTGTTCATGAAGAAAGGTTGTTCCGACTCATTTGAGAACTTGGAGTTAAGCCCGGAGGCAAAGTACCATCTTCTCCCGAGCTGCATGTACTTCCTGAATGTGGTCAGCACATAAAACACATCCATGCCCCCGTTTTCAAGGACTCCAAATCCGCGTTTTGCGAGTTCAATATCAAAGTAATAGCCACGAAGTGGATAGGGTTTGTCATCACGGTGATCGCTCTTATACTGGTATACCACTGAAAGGTATTGCAGCCGGTCTTCACCTCCCGGTGAAAAAGCAGGGTTGATCCTGGTCAGCGTATCATCGAAATCCCGGAAATTATACTCCAGCCGGAGTGTATGCGTATTGTATATCTTCTTCCGGAGGATAAAACTCAGATACGAAGAGATCTCTTGCTGGATATATTCCTCATTGTCATCATAATATACCAGTTTATCGTCTTTATTCAATACAGGGACTTCGTGCGTCCGGCCGTAATAGATGCCGAATCCCAGGCCAATGGTTTCATCCCGGTTCAGGTAGGGGATCTTGTAATCGATCCCATACCGCTCATTATAACCAAATACAGTAGTCAGGTCAAACTCCTCCCTCCTTCCCCTGAAATTTCCCCATTTCAGCATCACACCGTAACTCATGCGCGACAGTGACCTGTTTTCCGTCCACCAGGCATTGAAATTACGGTCGGCAAATTCAATTACAGGCCAGGGCCATATATACCATCGTTCAACGAAATTAAATACTATACCTGCACGGTCCTGGTCCAGCCTGATATCATAGGAAACGAAGTTAAACAAGGAAGTGTTCAGCAGGTTCTCACGACTTTTATCCAGCTTGCTGGAAAGTTCAAGCATGCCCAGTGTATCTCCTGTAAAGACCATCAGTTCCCTGGCAATGATGTGGTCTTTCGTGATCTTGTTCCCTTCAAAGGTGATCTTGCCGATTATACAGGTGCTGTCGGGCTGGCCCATCAGATCAACTCCCAACGACCAGAAGCCAGATAACAGGATCATTATGAGAGCCCTATGCATGCCAGATCTTGCCAAAACCGGGAGTTTAAACGTTGAGGTAATTCATGAGTGAATCATATCGATCGCGCAGATCTTCAGGGTCTTTCTCTTCACCGTATGAAGCTTTGATCATATAATTATACCTGCCAAAGGTCTGTATAATCCCACCCAGGTCCTGCTTGTTTACCTTCAGTATGACCTCCATGATCGTTGAGTCGATCCTGGAGGTAATATACATGCTCAGGATCCTGGCATCATTGGATTCGATGATCTGCGCGATCTCCGACATACTGTAGTCATTCTGGCTCATTTCCAGGACGATCACGGAACCGGGCTGGCTGATCGCTGCCATTTTGTTCATGTTTGCAGCCAGGCTTTCAAGGCTGACCACACCAATATAGTTTTCATGGTCATCAACCACCGGAAGCAGGCTGAGGCGATGTTCGCTCATCATCCTGATCACGTCATAAATGTGTTGCGTGCCATTTATCATAAGCCTTGGCAGCTTAAGTTTTATGTTGCCTACCGGTGTTTCAAGATCGACATCCGACATCAGGTCGTCTTCCGAAACCACTGCCAGGTAGGAGTTATTGTTAACCACCGGTAGGTGCGACAGCTTATATTCAGCCATCATGGATATCGCCGTATCCACTGTATCCGAGGTTTTTAAGGGTACTATAATGTCGCTAATAAGTTCAGATGCAATCATAATCTTAGTTTTTTTGCTCATCGTTGGCCATGATGCGAAGATAACCATCATATCTCGACTTGCTGATATCTCCATTTTCAACAGCCTCTTTGACGGCACATCCGGGCTCATGCAGATGAGTACAATTGGCATACTTGCATTTATGCATCAGCGCCCTCATTTCAGGATATCTTTCTGCCAGTGTATTCCTGTCGAGGTCAAACAGTCCGAACTCCTTGATACCCGGGGTATCAATAATAAATCCGCCAAAAGACAATTTGAACATTCGGGCAAAGGTAGTCGTATGGACGCCCTTTCCATGCACTTCCGATATGGGTTGTGTCTTAAGATCAAGGCCGGGTTCTATCCTGTTGATCAATGCTGATTTTCCCACACCGGAGTGTCCGGCCAATAAGCTGACCTTATCAGCAAGGAGGTCATGTACCTGATCCGTATTCCGGCCTGTGCGCGCAGATACAGCCAGGCAGGGATATCCTGCTGCCTCATAAATATCTTTTAACTCATTCAGGGTTTCCAGCATCTTCTCATCATAGATGTCGATCTTGTTGAAGATGATCAGGGCAGGAATATGATAGGCTTCTGCAGTGATAAGAAAGCGGTCGATAAATCCGGTAGATGTTCTTGGCTCACTAAGTGTTACGATGACAATCGCCTGGTCGAGATTCGCAGCCAGTATATGCGATTCTTTTGATAGCTTGGTCGCTTTCCTGATGATATGGTTCTTGCGTGGTTTAATGGCTGTGATAAGCCCGATATCTTCCTCTCGAAGCAGATGGAATTCAACATGATCACCAACGGCAAGCGGGTTTGTGGTCCGGATACCCTTCACCTTGAATTTACCTTTGAGTTTGCATTGTGTAAGCTTCCCGTCAGGGCTTAAAACGCTATACCAGCTGCCTGTTGATTGTACTACTGTGCCTGTCAATAGTGTTGAATTATGGTCTGTTACAAAGGTACATTATTCAACGGATTCATCTTCTGATCTCATAAAGTTTACCCGGCAATCCTGCAATTACACCTTCAAATTCGAGTTTCAGCAGCAGTGATGCCGTTCGGGCAGCACCCAGGCCGCCGATCAGGACAATATCATCGATATGGGCCTTTTCCTTTTGCATGATCACTCCGAGGATAGTTTTTTCCTCATCTCCAAAATTTTCCAGCAATATCCGGTGGTTAATTTGTCTTCGCACCCTGCTTTCCCAGCCCATGGAATACCTGATGTCGTCGGCCGACCTCACCAGGGCAGCAATGTTACGCCGGATGAGCAGGTGGCATCCATCAGAAAACTCATCGCCGGGTCTGCCCGGAACAGCAAACACATCACGATTGTAAGAATTGGCTATCTCAGCTGTTATTATGGCCCCGCCCTTGCCCGCAGATTCCACAACCAGGACAGCATCTGATAAGCCGGCAATGATGCGGTTTCTTTTGGGAAAGTTCTCACGGTCGGGTTTGGAATGGCTGAGAAATTCAGTGAGCAAGCCTCCCTGCCTGATCATGTGGGTGGCCATGTTCCTGTTTTCATAAGGGTAGATCCGGTCCAACCCATGCCCCAGCACACCAATAGTCGTGAGGCCGCAGGCGAGGGCTTTCCGATGTGCACAACTGTCGATGCCATAAGCCATGCCACTCACCACCACCAGGTCATCTCCTTCGAAACCTTCTACAATCTCCTGGCAAATGCGTTTACCGAACGATGTAGCTTTGCGGGTGCCCACCACAGCCAGCATTCTCTTGTTAAAAATACCTTCAAGCCCTTTATAATAGAGTACAAGCGGACTGTCGGCGCATTGCTTCAGTTTTTCAGGGTAATTCGGGTCATAGTAATACAGGGTTTCAATATTGCTGTTCAAGATGAACTTCAATTCCTGCTCGGCGCGCAGGAGCAATTCCCTGGGGTTAAAATCGCCTCCCAGGATTTTTGCCATCCCTGGAATTTTGAGCAACTGCTTTCTGGGGTGGGTAAATACTGCTTCGGGATCTTCACACCATGCAATGAGTTTCTTTGCATTCATGTTCCCAATGCCCGGGATCAGCGTAACCGCAATACGATACATTAATTGTTGATTGGAATCAGCCACCGGTCTAATTAAATAATTAGTTATATTTGTAGAAAAGCGGATCTAAGGCCAGCCTTCTATCTATTAATATTGAAAACAGGAAAATGTCACACCTCTGTGTGTAATATTTTTTCAAGATCATGAAGAAAAACAAAAAAATACTGGTTGCTCCGCTCGACTGGGGCATTGGTCATGCCAGCCGCAGTGCTCCCATTATCGCGATGTTACAGGAAAAAGGTGCTGATGTTGTCATCGGCAGCAGCGGCAGGTCGGCTGCTTTTCTCAAAACTGAATTTCCGGACACGGAACATATCGAACTGCCCGGTTTTGAGATCAGCTATCCCCATCACGGAAGCATGAGTCTGCGCTTGCTCAGGCGCTCACCCGTGATCCTGAGTGCTACCCACAGGGAGCACCGCCAGCTGGAAAACCTGATTGACGAGCTTGGCATTGATGCTGTTATATCAGACAACCGCTTCGGGCTGTGGTCTTCCAGGGCCTATTCGGTTTATATAACCCACCAGGTGAGCATCAAGGCCCCTTTGGGATGGTCGTTTACTGAAGGATTGCTGTATATGGTACACCGACGGTATATTGGCCATTACAATGAATGCTGGATCCCCGACCTGGAAGAGGATGATGGCCTGTCGGGCGAGCTGGCCCACAAGCGGAAATGCCCGGTCCCTACGTCATTTATAGGCCCTTTATCACGTTTTGAACC
>JAZBOU010000075.1:0-23840 GCA_036351275.1 Bacteroidales bacterium | reverse complement strand
GGTTTCTGTTTTCGTTTCACATACTCAAAACGGGTCAGATTTTGTAGCATGTATTATTGTCTGTTGCTGAAACAAATTTTTCGCCATTCTGTTCGGCAATCAGTGAATTTGCTAAGTGTTCATATTTTATAAAGAACAATGTGAGAACTCAACCTTCACTTGTGTTCAAAAAAAGGTGGATTCATCGTATAAACCGAAAATTTTGCAACAAGAATTACAGTTAAAGCTTAACTGCCTGAATTTTTGTATACCTGCCGAATTTGGGGTTTACAGTGCCTTAGAAAGAAGAGATTTGTTTATTGGGCCGGGATGGTCAATTCCCGGGGGCACAAATGTATGTCAACATGCCGGTAAATACAAGGGTTTTGCATAAAAACCTGCGTATTTATACCTATTGTGCAGTTTTTGTGTGTTCAAAGCAATACCTTTGTAGCAGATAATATCATGTCATGATTACCATTGTTGCCATTATAATTGCTATCGGATTACAGATAATTGCTTTCATCAGTGCCATCTGGCTGACCCGCTATGCAAAGAACAGGATCGCCTGGACCCTTATTGCAATTGCCATGATATTCATGGCTTTACGAAGAGCATTTGAATTATTTGAACTGTTTAATTACGGATCTGTTGCAGACTACTCCTATGCAAATCACTGGCTTGGTTTCATTGTATCGACCATACTGGCATTTTCGGTTATCGGCATTGCACGTATCCTGTACAATGCCAGCAAGGCTGAGGAGGCCAAGGAAGAATCGGAAAAACGATTCAGCACCCTCTTCCACAACAGCAGTGACGAGATCTTCCTCGCCGACCTCAACGGCAACTTCCTTGAAGTAAACCAGGTAGCATGCGAATCGCTGGGTTACAGCCCTGAAGAGTTCCGGAAAATGAACTTTAAGGATATCAAGTCATCAAAATACGTGGATAAGGTGAAAGAAAACATCGAACGCGTTCTGGTGAGGGGCAAACTGATATATGAATCGGAACATGTGAGTAAGCAGGGGAAGGTGCTTTCCCTGGAAATGAAAAGCCGTTTGATCAATTACCAGGGCAGAAAGGCGATCTTATCGATTGCCAGGGATATCACGGAACGCAAACAGCTGGAGCGTGAAATACTGCGCGCGGTGATCAACGCTGAAGAACGAGAACGGGAGCGCATTGCAAGCGAGATACATGATGACCTGGGCCCATTGATGTCGACCATCAAACTTTATGTAAGTGAGCTCGAATCAGATGATCTGCAGCAGCTTGAACGAGAAGAATTCCTGCTGAAAGTCAACGAAATTCTGGATGAGGCTATCACATCTACACGGACTATCGCCAATAACCTTACTCCCAGGGTGATCATCGATTTCGGACTGGTCAAAGCACTGGATTCATTTTCTAAAAAACTGAACCTCAGCCAGAAAGTCAATATCATTTATGAAGCTTCCGTAAGCGAACGATTCGATCAGACAATCGAACTGGTCCTGTATCGCGTAGTAACCGAATTGCTGAACAACAGCATGAAGCATGCTGATGCGTCCAAAATAGAGGTTCATCTTGAAAAGTTTGATAATATACTTCAACTTACCTATATGGATGATGGTGTAGGCTTCGATCTTGATGAAGTTTTGCAAAATGAGAGCAGCGGCATGGGGCTGAAGAACATCATCAGCAGGCTGCAATCCATTAACGGCAGCTACAGGATCCACTCCAGGAAAGATTCAGGCACACTCGTGGTTGTTGAGATCAAACTGCCCGGGCAAAATCCAAATTAATCATACCTTTGCAACAGCATGAATAAGACAGATAAAACCCTTAAAATAATCATTGTCGACGACCATGAGTTCTTCAGGAACGGCTTGAAGATGGTCGTGAACAGGTTAAAATATGCCAGCGTGGTGGGGGAAGCATCAAACGGCCGGGAATTTATCGAGCTTCAGAGAGAAAAACAGGCCGACCTTGTATTACTTGATATACAGATGCCAATCATGAACGGAATAGAGGCAAGCGAAGTCGCCATAAAAGAATTCCCTGAGCTAAAGATCGTGATCCTGACCATGTTCGATGATGAAGAATACATCGAAAAGATGATGGATATCGGGGTACACGGCTTCCTGCTGAAGAATATCACCAGGGATCTCCTCGACCAGGCGCTCCAATCGATCGCCGCAGGCAATACCTATTATTCGCCCGAGCTCTGGTCCTACTTCGGGAAAAAATTTTCCGAACAGAAGAAAGAGGAAAAGACCGATCTGCAGTTCACCCCCAGGGAAACAGAGATCCTGCAACTCATCTGCGACGGACTCAGCAACAAGGAGATCTCCGAAGAATTGTTCATCAGCGAACGCACCGTGATCGGTCATAAATCCAACCTGCTTGCAAAGACAAATTGCAAGAGTACCATCAGCCTGCTTTCTTTCGCAATAAAGAATAAACTGGTAAAAATCTGAGCTTTCTGTGAAATTATTAACAAAGGAAAAACAGGCTTCTGGCGACGGGTCCCGGGCTTCGGGTAATTAGCTAAAACTTAAGCCTTAAAACGCTAATAACGAATTACTTGCATCTACCTCAACACTCAACACTTAACCCTCAACCCTGTAAAAGTTGCGGTTTTTTACTGGTTTTTAAGGGCTGAGATTTCCGCTTTTTAGCGCCCACTTTCCTACTTCTTTCCACCTGTAAATCGGTACATTCCCACCTTGTGCCATAGTGCTTTGCAAGGGTAATTTAGCATCGTAAACTTTTTCATAAACATTAAATGCAAATCACCATGGAAACAAAGAAAATTCTGATCGTAGACGACGACATCGACGTGATCACCGTTGTTACAGCAATCCTTAAAAAAGAAGGATACGAAGTGATATCCGCCAGCGACAAGATCCAGGGCATCAAGAAAGCCTGGGCTGAAAAGCCTGACCTGGCTATTCTCGATGTAATGATGACAACCCATTTCGAAGGCTTTGAAATGGCCAAAGAACTCAGCGGGAATCCTGAATTCAACCACATGCCGGTCTTGATGCAATCCTCCATCGACATCCTGACCACTACCAAGGCAAGTGTACAGGAGATGGCAAGGGAGTTCCGCAAGGATCCAAGCTACAGGGAACTGGATGTTCTGCTTATTAAAGATGTTGTATCGGGTAATGCAGGTATCGACTACAGAAGCGAAGAAGGCCCTTCAGTCTGGCTGAATGTTGACGGTTTTCTCAGAAAACCCATCGAAGCGGATAAGCTGATCAAAGAGGTCAGGACTCTCCTTGAGAAAAAATCACATACAGTAACTGCAGGATAATCTAATTGTTGTACCCCTCCAAGCCTATAATGATGAAGAACGCAGTAGACAACATTTTGGAAGCAAAATCGGGTGCAGGCAGGGATCAGCTCATTCCCATACTGCAGGCCATACAGGAAAAAGAGGGCTACCTCTCAGAAGACTCTGTGGTGAAAGTTGGCAGGCATCTCCGGATGCCTGCCAGCAAAATCTTTGGCGTAGCCACATTTTACAACCAGTTCCGCTTTGAGCCACTTGGAAAACACCACATCCAGGTATGCCGTGGTACAGCATGCCATGTGCTGGGCTCTGCCACCGTGCTGGAAAAGATCCAGGACATGCTGAAGATAAAACCCGGCCAAACCAGCCGTGATGGAATATTCAGCCTGGAAGTAGTGGCATGCATCGGTGCCTGCGGACTGGCACCCGTGATATGCATTAACGGGGAGTTCCATGCCAAAGTAAGCGAAAACAGTATTGAAGAGATCATTGAAAACTGCAGAAAATCTGAAGCCCAATCATGATAAAAACGGAAAAATACCACAACTTAGAACTGGTCAGGAGCCTGCTCAATCCCGATAGCTCTGCTGAAAGCTTCTCCCCTATTGAAGCCCATAAACTGCAATTGTTAAAAAGGGAAGACACGGAGAAACCGGTTATTTTCATAGGTGCAGGTACCTGCGGGCTTGGAGCCGGGGCCGATAAAACAACCATGGCAGTCAGGAACTGGATTAAGGCAAAAAATATCGAAGCTTCTGTTGTTCAGGTTGGTTGCATCGGGCTCTGCGCAGCGGAACCCATTGTTGACATACAGCTGCCCGGAAAGACGAGGCTATCATTTAAAAACATCACGCAAGACAGGGCAGATGAGCTGCTGAACAATGTATTCGGTGAAAAACCTGATGCAGAACAGGCCATCGGGCAGTTCCGCAATAATGATCTTGAATCCTATTCAGGCATCCCGTTCATGGATGAACATCCATTCTTTGCCCCCCAGGAACGCATGGTCCTGAAGAACTGCGGTCTGATCGATCCAACTTCCATAGAAGAGTACATTGCACTGGGCGGGTACACCAAATTCCTCAGCATCATCAAGGAAAAAACGCCGCTTGAGGTGTGTGGGATGATCGAAAAGAGCGGCCTGCGCGGCCGCGGAGGAGGTGGATTCCCGACCGGTGTAAAATGGGGATTTGCTTTCCGGGAGGAGGCTGTTCAGAAGTACCTCATCTGCAATGCAGATGAAGGCGACCCGGGTGCCTTTATGGACCGGGCGGTGATCGAAGGTGATCCGCACCGCCTGATCGAAGGCATGGCAACTGCCGCCTATGCCATCGGGGCAAGTAAAGCCTATGTTTACATCAGGGCTGAATACCCACTGGCCATCGCCAGGCTGAAAGAAGCACTGGAACAGGCAACAGAACTGGGCCTGATCGGGAAAAACATTTACGGCAGCGGCTTCGATCTCGAATTTGTGATCAAAATGGGAGCCGGCGCCTTCGTATGCGGTGAGGAAACAGCCCTCATCCACTCCATCGAAGGCAAGCGTGGCATGCCACGCCCCCGTCCCCCCTTCCCTGCCGTAAAAGGGCTCTTCGGGAAACCCACTATCATCAACAACGTGGAAACCCTATCAAACATCCCCGCCATTATGGAAAAAGGACCCGAACATTTTGCATCCATCGGGACCGAAAAAAGTAAGGGTACCAAAGTATTTGCCCTTTCAGGTAAAGTTGCCCTTACCGGCCTGGTTGAGATCCCCATGGGAACCACGGTAAGGGACATTGTTTTCAACATTGCAGGTGGTATCCTGAACGGCAAAAAATTCAAATCAGTGCAGATTGGAGGACCTTCGGGAGGTTGCATTACCGAAGAGAACCTTGATATAGAAGTGGATTATGAATCGCTTATCAGCGCCGGGGCCATGATGGGCAGCGGCGGGCTGGTGGTGATGGATGAAGATACCTGCATGGTGGATGTAGCCAAGTTCTTCATGGACTTCATCCAGCGCGAAAGCTGCGGCAAGTGCATCCCCTGCCGGGAAGGGACCAAACGCATGCTCGAGATCCTTGAGAGCATCACCCACAAGCCAAACGGCAGCGGAGCAGATGCGCTGGAACGCTTCAAAGGCGTGATGCAGATTGAAAAGCTCGGCAAGGTGATCAAAGAAACATCGCTCTGCGGCCTCGGGCAAACTGCTCCCAACCCGGTGCTCAGTACCTTACGATGGTTCAGGAATGAATATGAAGAGCACATCTTTGAGAGAAAATGCCCTGCCGGCGTATGCACGGAACTGCGGACATTCACCATTGACGTGGACAAATGCACGGGTTGTACGCTCTGCTCAAGGAAATGCCCCACAGGAGCCATCATCGGATCGAAAAAAGCCCCGCATTTTATCGTCGAGAGCAAATGCATTGGCTGCGGCACCTGCGAGGAAGTGTGCAAATTCGACGCAATAATGATCAGTTAAGAACCGGATAAAGCATGATATCATGAGTTTTGAGATAGAAATAAACAATAAGACAGTGGCCGCCATACAGGGCGAGACTATACTGGATGTGCTGGAAAGGAATGGCATACATGTTCCGACCCTCTGCCACATGAAAGACATGTTCCCGAGTGGATCCTGCCGCATGTGTGTGGTTGAACTGGAAGATAGCGGCAAGCTTGTTTCTTCATGTTCCTTTCCTGTATGCGAAGGCATGAAGGTACAGACACACTCGAACAAGGTGATCGAGTCGAGAAAGACCATAGTGGAACTGCTCCTCTCGAATCATCCCGACGACTGCCTGTATTGCGTTCGTAACGGAAATTGCGAGCTGCAGGGGCTTTCCAAGCAGCTGAATGTGACCGAGCGGAGGATACATGGCGTAAAAAACGACCTGAGCATCGACCAGTCGAGTCCGAGCATCGTCCGCGACCCCGAAAAATGCATCCTTTGCGGGCGCTGCATCAGGGTGTGTGAAGAGGTGATGGGTGTATCGGCCATCGACTTTATCAACCGCGGAAGCCAGACCGTGATCGGGACTGCTTTCAACAGCGGCCTGAATACATCAAGCTGCGTGAATTGCGGACAGTGTATCATGGTATGTCCAACGGGTGCACTGACTGAAAAAAACCACTTTGCCGAGATCACCGAGGCCATGAACGATCCCTCAAAAACGCTGGTTGTGCAATATGCACCGGCCATATCGGTTTCCCTTGCAGAAGCATTCGGCATGGAACCCGGCACCGATATCAACGGCATACTGAATGCAGCACTCAGAAAGATCGGCTTCAAGACTGTTTTTGACACGACTTTCTCAGCCGACCTCACCATTATGGAAGAATCGACTGAGTTGATACAGCGGATCGCTGAGGGAGGCAACCTGCCCATGATCACAAGTTGCTGCCCGGCCTGGATCAAATATGCGGAAGAATTTGCAACAGATTTCATACCTAATCTGTCGAGCTGCAAATCACCCCAGCAAATGCTTGGTGCCGTGATCAAAACATATTATGCAGAGCAGGAAGGCATTGATCCTGAAAGCATCTACAGTGTATCCATCATGCCCTGCACAGCGAAGAAATTTGAAGCACAACGCAAGGAAATGACCAGGAATGGCATCACCGATGTGGATGCCGTTCTCACCACACGTGAGCTGGCCGACTTCATCAAAATGCATGGCGTCGACATCCATAAACTGGAACCTGAAATGGCCGATTCACCCATGGGTTTCAGGAGCACTGCGGGAAAATTATTCGGTGCTTCGGGTGGTGTTATGGAAGCGGCCATCCGTACCGCTTACTACAGGCTTACCGGAAAAGAACTGGTGAACTTCAGGGTGCCGGAGATCAGGGGCATGAAGGGCAGGAAAGAAGCCAGGATACAGGTCGGCGACCTTGAAATAGGTGTTGCAGTGGTCAGCGGTCTTGAGAATGCACGAGTACTGCTCGATGAGATCAGGAACGGCAGGGACGACATACACTTTATGGAGGTGATGGCCTGCCCGGGAGGATGCATTGCAGGCGGAGGACAGCGCATTGGTGCTGAAAAAGAAGCCATCATCGCCAGGATGCAGAGCCTGTACAGCATCGATGATAAAGAAAGCATAAAGGTTTCGCACAAGAACCCGGACGTGATCGGGATATACGATACGTTCCTGGGAGAGCCCTGCGGGCACAAGAGCCATGAGTTGTTGCATACGACCTACGATGAGAGAGAGGTATTAAAATAAACGGGTTGCTGGTGGCCCGTTACTGGTCACTGGTATTTTTTAAAGACAAGAAACAAGCAACCAGAAACGAGAAACGAGAAACGAAACACAATCCGAAAAACATAAATAACAAAAACATTAACGAACATGACAAACGACATCAGGCACCGGCAGCTGGTTTACACTGTTAAAGACAGGTGCAGGATGTGCTTTACCTGTGTTCGTGAATGCCCTGCAAAAGCAATCAAGATCATCAACGGGCAGGCCGAGGTTGTCGGCGACCGTTGCATCGGCTGTGGGAACTGTGTTAAGGTTTGTAGCCAGGGAGCCAAAAATTTCATGGATACCAGTAATGCGGTTAGTGAATTGTTGAATAATAGCAAAAGGGTGTTTGCCATCCTGGCTCCCAGCTTCCCGGCCGAATTCGAGGAACTGAAGGAACAGACCGATATCGCCGGCATGATCAGGGCCCTTGGCTTTGAACAGGTAATTGAGGTCTCCTTCGGTGCCGATCTTGTTGCCAGAGAATACGGCAAGCTGCTGAATGGAAACACTGTTAAGAATTACATATCATCCGATTGCCCGGCCATCGTGCGGTATATTGAGTTCTATCATCCTGAGCTCGTCGAACATTTAGCACCGATCGTATCTCCCATGGTGGCAACGGTACGGATGTTACGAAAGATGCACGGCGAAGATGTCAGCATCGTTTTTATCGGCCCCTGCATCGCCAAAAAAGCCGAAAGCAATGAGGTGGACCAAGCGCTTACCTTCAAGGAACTGCGAAAGATGTTCGATGAAAACGGGATTTTTGATGCTGGGGAGGACACCCGTGGCTTTGATAAGCCCGCTTCCGGTAAAGGAGCCATATTCGCACTCAGCCGTGGTTTGCTGCAGACCACCAACCACACCGATGACATTTGTGAGGGAAATGTGCTGGTAGCTGAAGGAAAGGAAAATTTCAGGGAAGCCATCAAGGAATTTGAGAACGGGCTGATCCGGAATCAACACCTCGAATTGCTTTGCTGCGACGGCTGCATCATGGGACCGGGTTTGAGCTGTGAAGGGAAAAAATTCGAACGTACCCTGAGGGTTAGCAACTATGCCAAAGAAAAGCTGAAAAAGCTGGACGTTGACCAATGGAAATCAGATATTGAAAAGTATTCCTGCCTGGATCTCTCAAGGGAGTTTGAGGCTTCAGACAGGCGAGTCGCAAAACCGCATGAGGACAAGATCAATGAGATCCTGCATTCCATGGGAAAGTTTTCGGAAAAAGACCACCTGAATTGCGGGGCATGCGGCTACGAAACCTGTCGTGAACATGCATGGGCTATCCTGGAAGGTCTTGCAGAAGATGAAATGTGCCTTCCCTACACCATCGAAAAGCTGCATAACTCTGTTTCGGAACTCAACAACAGCAACGAACAACTGGCCAATACCAGGCAGGCCCTCCGGCATTCCGAAAAACTGGCCCATATGGGCCAGCTGTCGGCAGGCATCGCACACGAACTCAACAACCCCCTGGGCGTGATCACCATGTACAGCAATATACTCAAGGACGAAACATCCAAAGATGATCCTGTATACCAGGACCTTGAACTTATTGTGGAGCAGACAGAGCGCTGCAAGAAAATCGTTGGCGGTCTGCTGAATTTTGCCAGGAAGAACCAGGTAAAACTTGAAGATACCGACATGAAAGCATTCCTGGGCAACAGCATCGACAGTATCATCAATAACGGGAAGGTGAAAGTCAGCATGGAAGTAAACACGGATGACCGCAATGCACCCATTGACCGGGACCAGATGATGCAGGTCGTCACCAACCTTGAGAAGAACGCCATAGAGGCCATGCCTGAAGGTGGTGAGCTAAAGATCATTCTGAACGGGGATGAGCATGAAATAGAGCTGTTGATCAGTGACACAGGCATAGGAATACCTGAACAGAACATGGACAAACTCTTTACGCCATTCTTTACCACAAAAGAGGTGGGAAAAGGCACAGGCCTGGGACTTCCCCTGGTATATGGCATTGTAAAGATGCACAAAGGAAAGATCAAAGTTGAATCGAATGCCGATCCGGCTTCCGGTCCGACGGGAACAACATTTAAAATAACATTGCCACGCAGCACTTAATTGATAGGAGATTACACCATGAACACCGAAAAGAAAAACATCCTCATTGTCGATGACGATATCGATTACCTGAACCAGCTTGAACTGCAGATTAAAGGCATGGGATATGACGTAAAAACCGCCAATGGCGAGAAGGAAGCGGTAGAAGCCATGGACCGGGAAAAACCCGACCTGGCTATCATCGACCTGATGATGGAAAACAAGGACAGCGGCTTCATTCTGTGCTATAAGATGAAGAAGAGGTATCCCTCTATGCCGATCATCATCGCATCGGCGGTGACCTCAGAAACGGGACTCAACTTCGGCCTGGAAACAGAAGCAGACAAAAAATGGATACATGCCGACAAGTTCCTGGAAAAAGGAATACGTAAAGACCAGCTTGAGCGTGAGATCAGCAAATTATTAAAACTTTAAAACAAAAGCCATGGTAAGCCTGAATGTACTGGTAGTTGATGATGAACCCGGGATCAGATCGGGCATTAACCGCATTTTGCGCAACTACACCGTCGGATATCCCTTCATGGAAGAAGACTTCAGCTTTGAGCTCACCGATGCCGATACCGGTGAGAAAGCCCTGGAGGTACTGAAGGAGAAAAAAATGGACATTATCCTGCTCGATAACAAACTACCGGGCATGGACGGGATCGAGGTCCTGGAGTATATCAATAAAAACCAGATCGATGTATCGGTCATGATGATAACTTCTTACGCATCCCTCGACCTGGCTGTGAAAGCCACCAACAACGGGGCATATAATTTCGTACCCAAGCCTTTCACGCCCGATGAGCTCAGGACTGCCATGGAGGGCATCACCAAGCACCTCTTCCTGAAGAGGATGACGAAACAAATGGACCAGGCTGGAAAGCAGGTCAGGTTCCAGTTCCTTTCCGTGCTTTCGCACGAACTTAAATCCCCGATCAACGCTGTGGAGGGATACCTGAATATCATGAAAGACAAACAGGTGGGAGACAGCATAGGGGATTATGAAACCATGATCGACCGTTCGATTGAACGCATAAAAGGCATGCGCAACCTGATCATGGACCTGCTGGATCTTACCAAGCTGGAATCAGGTAAAAAAGTTCGCGAACTCAAACAATACGATATTACCGAGATCGCACGGCTGGCCATGGATACCATAGAGCCCATGGCAATACAACGCAACGTAAAAGTGTACCTGGATGCCCCTGAAAACCTGCGTTTCAAAGTCGATTCAAATGAGATCGAGATCATCTTCAACAACCTGATATCCAATGCTGTAAAATATAATAAAGAAGGAGGACAGGTAAACATACGGATCAGGACGGAAGACAGCAAGCTGAAGATCACCGTTGAAGATACCGGCATCGGGATGAGTAAAGAAGAGCTGGCACACCTCTTCCAGGAATTTGTTCGGATCAAGAACGATAAGACCAGGAACATCACCGGAAGTGGGCTGGGCCTTTCCATCGTAAAAAAACTGGTTGAGAACAATTATAAAGGGCAGATCACGGCAAGCAGTGTGCCCGAGGAAGGGACGACCTTTACTGTTGTACTGAACAACATTATAAACCCTTAAAAGCAGATAAAATGAAGTTCACTCCTGAAATATATGCCATCAAGGACGAGCCGATGAAAGCATTCATCGACGCTGCAGAGATCGAGAACATCCTGAAAGAAGCGAAGCCACACAAAGAAACAGTACGCAGGATCATTGCCAAATCGCTTGGCAAGCAACGCCTTAGCATGCAGGAAGTAGCCGTATTGCTGAATACCGAAGATCCGGACCTGCTCAACGAGATCAAGGATGGTGCACGCCAGCTGAAAAAAAATGTTTACGGTGAACGTATCGTACTGTTTGCCCCCCTGTACGTTGGGAACTACTGCATAAACAATTGCCAGTACTGTGGATTCAAGGCCTCAAACAAAAAAGCAAAGCGCAGGACACTGGGAAAAGAGGAACTCATAAAAAATGTGGAAGCATTAGAACGTGCCGGACAGAAACGCCTGATACTGGTGTATGGTGAACATCCGAAATACTCGCCCGAATTCATTGCTGATTCGGTAAGAACCGTTTACGGGGTAAAGAAAGACAAGGGTGAGATTCGAAGGGTGAACATCAATGCGGCCCCGCTCGGCATAGAAGGCTTCCGGACCGTAAAAGAGGCCGGCATCGGGACGTACCAGGTATTCCAGGAAACCTATCACCCGGAGGCATACACCTGGTATCACAAAGGTGGAAAGAAAAAGGATTACAACTATCGCCTCACCTCCCTCGACCGTGCACAGGAAGCAGGCCTCGATGATGTAGGCATAGGAGCTTTATTTGGACTGTACGATTGGAAGTTCGAGGTGCTGGGACTGGTACGCCACACCAACCACCTGGAAGCCTGCTACAATGTGGGGCCACATACCATTTCCTTCCCAAGGTTGCAGGATGCTTCGGAATATGAAATTGATACAAAATATGGCGTAAGCGATGAAGATTTCATCAAACTGGTTGCAATCCTGAGGCTGGCAGTGCCATACACCGGCATGATCCTTACAGCCAGGGAGCCGGAGCACATCAGGAAAAAGGTTTTGCAATTTGGTTGTTCGCAGGTAGATGCCGGCACCAAACTGGAGATAGGAGCTTATGCTGAGGAGCAGGAACATGAACAGGACCTCGACAAAGAACAATTCCTGATCCACGACACCCGCAACCTGGGTCAGGTCATCGATGAATTGCTGGAACAGGAATACCTGCCTTCGTTCTGCACGGCCTGCTACAGGAAAGGCAGAACGGGAGAGCATTTCATGGAGTTTTCCGTTCCCGGGTTCATCAAGAAATTCTGCACCCCTAACGCTATGCTCACCCTGGCCGAATACCTGGAAGATTACGCTACGGAAGAACGTTATGAAAAAGGCTGGAAACTCATCAGGAAAAACCTCAAGAACGGCATCGAACAAAAGATCAAAGGTGAACTTATCAAACGCCTTGAAAGAGTGAAGGACGGGGAACGCGACCTGTACTTTTAAACGCACTGACATGACAATAGCCGAAAGCATATTAATGAAGAAAGAACTGGGCAGGGAAGACCTCATTTATCTTCTTCTCACCCGGGATGAGACAGAAAAAAGGAGGCTTTTCTCACAGGCCAGGATGGCCACCATAATGCATTGTGGAAATAAAGTAAGCCTGAGGGGGATCATCGAGATCACGAACCAGTGCCGGAAAAACTGCCTGTATTGCGGTATCAGGGCCGGTAACGATAAGGTGAAACGGTATTTCCTGGGGGGAAGTCCCGTACTGGCATCGGCAGAATATGCCTGGAGAAAAGGCTTCGGCTCAATAGTACTCCAAAGCGGGGAGCGAAAGGACAAGGCATTCATCAATCATGTTACCGACCTGATCAGGCAAATCAAATCCCTGAGCAACAATGAACTGGGCATCACACTGAGTTGCGGGGAGCAAAGCGAGGAAACTTACCGGCAATGGATGGATGCGGGTGCACACCGTTACCTGTTACGCATAGAAAGCAGTAATGAAGATTTGTACTACAAGATCCACCCGCGTGATAAAAATCACGATTTCAAGGAAAGGTTGAATGCATTAAAAACTTTGCAAAGACTGGGTTACCAGACCGGGACAGGAGTCATGATCGGGTTGCCGGGACAAACGATCGAGCATCTTGCGGATGACCTGCTTTTTATGAAAGAATTCGGTATCGACATGGTTGGTATGGGACCCTATATCCCCCATCCTGACACACCGATGTACGATTTGAAGGACACTTTACCGGATGAAGAAAAGCGGCTCGACCTCAGCCTGAAAATGATCGCTTTGCTCAGGCTCATTATGAAAGATGTGAACATCGCAGCATCCACAGCATTGCAAACACTGGATGCATATGGTAGGGTGAAAGCCATCGCATCAGGTGCAAACGTGTTCATGCCCAACCTAACCCCTGCTGAGCAGGCATGCAATTACAGTATCTATGCAGGAAAACCCGTGAGTACAGACATGGCTGAGCATGTGATGATCGAATTCGAAGAGAACATTGAAGACCTCGGCTTTATCATGAACTACAGGGAATGGGGTGATTCGCGCCATTTTTTCAGGCGTATTGCAAACAACTAGGAGGAGCACCATGAAAAAAGGAAGAGAAAACAAACCGCACATCGGTATTTTTGGTAGACGGAACAACGGGAAAAGCTCACTGATCAATGCCCTTGCCGGGCAGGACATAGCCATCGTTTCCGGAACACCCGGCACAACTACCGACCCGGTAAAGAAATCCGTAGAGATCTTTGGGATCGGTCCTGTCATCTTGATCGATACCGCAGGCATTGACGACGAGGGTGATCTCGGTATATTACGAGTGCGTAAGAGCATGCAGGCCATCAAATCCATCGACCTGGCCGTGATCGTGGTTACCGATAACAACTACGGGACTTACGAAAAGGCATTGATCGATCAGTTTAAAAGGCACGGGATCCCGTTCTTTTTTGTTCATAACAAATCAGACCGGGTAGCCATGAGCCAGGAATTCGAGAACAGCATAAAAGAGGAATACAATGCCAGAACCATAGCATTCAGCTGTGCGGAAAAGGCCGGGCTTGATGCTTTACTCGACGCACTGGTCAAGGCGATGCCAAAATCATCATATACGACAAACTCCCTGCTGGGAAACCTCCTCGAACCCGGGGATATCGTTATGCTGATCACCCCCATCGACCTGGAAGCTCCCGAAGGACGCATGATCCTTCCACAGGTACAGGCCATCAGGGATGTGCTTGATAACGACTGCGTGAACATCGTACTGAAGGAAACCGAAGTGGAAAATTTTCTCAAGAATACGGGCATTAAACCCAAACTGGCGATCACCGACAGCCAGATGTTCCAAAAGATGGACGGTATCGTTCCGGACGACATACCCCTGACCGGATTCAGCGTCCTGCTGGCCAGCAGGAAAGGCGATTTCGAGACCTATATTCAGGGAACCCCCAGGATCGGCGACTTAAAAGACGGCGACAGGGTCCTGATCCTTGAATCATGCACACACCAGGTTAACTGCGATGATATCGGGCGTTATAAGATCCCGGGATGGTTGAAGGACTACACCGGAAAAGACCTCCGGTTCGATGTAGTGGCCGGTCTTGACGAATACCCGCGCCCGGTAAAGGACTATGCCCTCGTAGTGCAATGCGGAGGCTGCATGATCACACGAAAACAATTGAAAAGCAGGCTGCTCGACTTTAAAGAAGCCAATATTCCGATAACAAATTACGGGATGGCGATCGCGTATACGAACGGGATCTATGAAAGGGCGATGGCACCGTTTATTGGTTAAATCGGTAATTGGTTCAGCACTCTGAACCCGGCACCCGGCACCCGGAACCCGGCACTCGGAACTCGGCACTCGGCACTCGGAACTCAATAGCGTTCGCCCTGCGGCCATAGTTTCCAGTACACCCCTACCGAGTAGTTCAGGAATTGCAGCATGCTGATGTCGCGTTCATTATAAACTGCCATCTGGTATCGCAACATCACATTGAACCCCCATTGCTTTTCCATGCCCATCGGCAGCCTGAAACCGGCTTCCGGGGCAAAAGCAAACCGCCAGTTCTTTTCTTTCACTTCATAAGTACCAACCTGGGCATTCTGGTCGATATACATGGTACCGACACTTAAGCCAATGTACGGGACAAAGTTCCCCTCGTCTTCCACATCCTTGAACTGGTATTTCCCATTGGCATAAAGCGACCAGAGGTAAAACTCCTTCCAGGCATTTGCCGTGATGGCATATCCGTCGAAATCCCAGGTTTCACGCTCTTCCTTCTCGTAAAAACCTGTCCACTGTACTGTAAGTCCGGCGCTTATCTTATTGGTTAAAAACCAGTTTGCCGAACCGCTGAGCCCGCGAAGCGACGTCGCCCCGATAAAATTGGTCATATCGCCCAGCGGTGTTGCAGGTTCATAGCTCAGTCCAAAGATCGTTTGGGAGAAGGATGTTCCGGTGATAACCAGTGCGATAGTGAGTGCTGATAATATCTTTTTCATCTTGCTTTCTTTTACTGCTTATTTCCTTAGATAAGGTGACTGGGCGAATGCTTCATTGGTGCCATTCAGGGCCCTGTCTTTATTATAGCTAGCGTCATCTGTGGTATATCCCTCTATCTGCGCCTGCCAGTTTATCTTCAGCACGGGAGAAACATCATCCGGGCCAGGATCCGGGTTTTCGATATTCCACTCCAATACTTCAATGTAGGAATCAACATCCAGCATTTCGTATACAATGGTCCCGGTATATGTCGACACCGTCACAGGCACTCCTGTAGGATACCATGGATACACCGGGTACCAGCCATAATAATAGTTGGTACTTTTGTACCAGCCCCATCCCCAGCCATAGCCGGGATATCCCCACCACCAGCCTGTTCCGTACCAGACCGTTTCATCAGCTTCCATCATGAGCAGGGTGGGCAGGGCAATGAAGTCAGCATCGTCTATCGAATCCACTTCGGTATAGCCCAATTCCAGGAATTTGCTCTTTAAAAGTTCCAGCGCCTGTTCAGATGCACCCCCTTCATCATAGATCTTTTCAACATCGGATTCCTCCAGGTAGTTGGTCTTCAATATCATTGAATCAGGCATGACAAAGGTATTGTATGATCCAAAGTTAAAATCTGTGTTATAATACGTTACGGTAATATCAGTATCATCGTAGGTCTTCGGTGGATCTTTGTGACATGCAGCGAGCAAGACTACGATCAAAACAGGGATTAAATACTTGAATTGTTTCATGACAGGAATTATTTGGTGGCGCTAAAATAAGTATTATTCGTTTCGCATTCAGCAATTTCATTTTACATCTAGCATGGCATCGGTCATTTTTCATCGAATCATGCTGTAGAAACCTGAAATATTCAGGACATTTTATTTAAACCCTCTCTATATTATTTAAAACATTTTGCAAATAAGAAGTTTTTGCGAATTTTGGCACACTTTTTTAAACACACAGAAAACACCAAATCAACAGCTATGAAAAAAGTTATTATCAGTATCCTAATGGCAGCTTTGCTTCTCCCTGCTTTTGCTCAAAAGTCAAATCTTATCTTTTTTTCTGAAAATGGAGAAGGCTTCCAGGTGGTGTTAAACGGCATCCTGCAAAATGCAGAGCCGGAAACCAATGTCATGATCAGTGACCTGATCGCACCCAGCTACAAAGTCAAGATCATTTTCGAGGGTGATATCCCCGATCTTAACAAGACCATCTATTTCCAGAGCGAAAATTCACAGGATACCTATATAATCAAACAAAACCGAAAAGGAGAATATGTGCTTCGCTTCCAGAACTCCGTACAGATCGCCCAGGCACCCCCTCCACCTCCCACACAGGTTGTTCATGTATATTCCGCCACACCCCCCGCCAGTTCAGTTACCGTTACCCAAACCACAACCACAAGCCAGGTGGGATCACCTGCAGGAGGAACGAACGTGAATATGAATGCCAATGTGAATGGGGTAAGCATGAATGTAAATATCAGTGAAACCAATGCAACAAGCACTACAACAACCACTACAACGACAACTACCACAGGAGTATCAGGAGGAGTTGACGAAGTTGTTTATGTCCTCCCTGGATACGATGGATACTATGGTTGCCCCTACCCTATGGATGATGCTGATTTCCAGATGGCCAAACGATCTATTGAAAGCAAGAGTTTTTCCGACAGCAAGCTCACGCTCGCAAAGCAGGTGCTCGACGCCAATTGCCTGCTAAGCTCACAGGTTTACCAGATTGTTTCACTTTTCGACTTCGAAGAGGACAAGCTTGAGATCGCCAAATATGCTTATGGCTCCACCCTGGATGTAGGCAATTACTTCCGGATCAACGATGCTTTCGATTTTGAATCCAGCATTGAAGAACTGGATGAATACATATCGGGCTATAGGCGATAGGCGACGGGCGATGGGGGGTGCAATGGGAATATGATATAAATTTTCAGATTTCAGATTTCTGCTGTTGCTCAACATTTTCCTTATATCTTTGTTAGGAGACCTAACAAGAGAGCATATGAGCCCTGAACGTTTGCGCACCGATTCCAAGTTCAATATCTTTTCCTTCATTAAGGAGGAAAGCATCGGGGGTTATATCCTGATTGCAATTACCATCATTGCCATGGCATGGGCCAACTCGCCTTTCAGCGACACGTATCACTACCTGTGGCATGAGTTGGAGATGGGATTCAAGTTCGGGGATTTTGATCTCACCACTTCCCTGCACCACTGGATCAATGACGGTTTGATGGCGCTGTTTTTCTTTACCATAGGGCTGGAGATCAAGCGTGAAGTGCTTGCCGGGGAATTATCCTCTTTCAAAAAGGCCAGCCTCCCGATCTTTGCTGCCCTTGGCGGGATGATCGTGCCGGCGCTGACATATGTGATCATCGACTGGCAAACGCCGCAATACCTCAGTGGATGGGGAATTCCCATGGCCACGGATATTGCTTTTGCCCTGGGACTGATGGCGATGCTGGGGAAAAGGGTTCCTGTCAGCCTCAAAGTTTTCCTGACCGCCCTTGCCATCGCCGATGACCTTGGAGCAATAATGGTGATCGCCATATTCTACACCGAATCCATCAATATGGCCGAGCTCATCAACGCAGCGTTCTTCCTGGGGCTTTTGTTTGGTGCCAACAGGCTCGGTGTAAGATCAACAAGCTTTTATGCCCTGGTCGGGGCCATCGGCGTATGGACCTCCTTCCTGTTTTCAGGTGTGCATGCAACCATCGCAGGGGTGCTCATTGCCATGACCATACCCGTTCGACCGAAAATAGATGAAAAGACATTCATTGAGCGCCTTAATACATGCGTGGCCGTGTTCATAAAGACCGATCCCAATAACAAATCCCTGCTCAGCCAGCGGCAATCGGAAGTGATCAGCAAGATAGGCAAGCATGTTGAAGATGTCCATACACCGCTGCAGAAACTGGAGCATGCCCTTCACCCTGTTACAATATATTTCATCCTGCCCATTTTTGCCCTCAGCAATGCCGGTGTGCATCTTGAAGGTAACTTTTTTGATATGCTCTTTCACCCGATCTCACTTGGTATCATGGGTGGCCTGATAGTGGGGAAATTCCTTGGGATCACCCTTTTCACAAAGCTTTTTGTGGGACTGCGAATAGCCAGCCTTCCGCCCGGGGTAAGCTGGCGACACATCTATGGCATGTCTTTCCTGGCGGGAGTTGGTTTTACCATGTCGATGTTCATCGCCGACCTGGGTTTCGAAAATCAGACCTTCGAGGAGATCGCCAAGGTAGGCATTATGGCCGCATCACTGATCGCAGCAATTGCGGGAATCACGATCCTGAGAACGACGAAGGCAGTTGACAGTAAGCAGTAGGCAGTAGGCAGCAGGCAGTCCCGAAAAAATGCAAATCTTTGATTTGCTGGTTTTTCAGGATAAACGGCAGCCGGAAGCAGGTTTACCTCTTTATCAACAAAATATCAACAGGGCCGTCCGCCTGTCAGAAAATGCCATAGCTTTAGGTTCTCAAATCCAATAACGACCTTATAGGCAAGCACCATGGGAGGATTTTTCGGCTCCATTTCAAAAAGCAATTGTATTGATGACCTCTTTTACGGTACAGACTACCACTCCCACCTGGGCACCAAGAAAGGCGGCCTGGCAGTGATCAACGATGTAGGCATCAAACGCGGCATTCATAACCTTGAAAATTCATATTTCCGGACGAAGTTTGAACCCCAGCTCAGGGAATTCACCGGTAAAAGCGGGATAGGTGTCATCAGTGACTTTGAAGCACAGCCTATCATCATGAAATCACACCTCGGCGAGTTTGCCATCGTAACGGTAAGCAAGATCAATAACATTGATGAGCTGACACAGGAGATGCTTGACAGGCGCCGGACCTTCTCGGAGATCAGCAAGGAAGGGACCAATGCCACTGAACTGGTGGCCATGCTGATCTGCGAGGAAGAGAGCATCGAAAACGGCATTGAGCATGTCTACAACAAGGTGCAGGGTTCATGTTCCATGCTCATCCTCACACAGGAAGGGCTGTATGCCGCACGCGATAAGCTGGGCCGCACAACTATCACCCTGGGCAAAAAAGAAGGCTCGCATGCTTTTGCATCTGAAACAAGCTCATTCTCCAACCTGGGCTTCGAAACGGAACATTTCCTGGGTCCGGGGGAGATCGTGCTGGCTACTGCCGATGGATGGGAGCAACGTAAACAGCCTTACGACAAGATGCAGGTTTGCGCATTCCTCTGGGTGTATTACGGTTATCCGTCAACTGATTTTGAAGGAATAAACGTGGAGGATTGCCGCTACCGCTGTGGTGCCGCACTGGCACGCAAAGATAAGGTTGAGGCAGATTTTGTTTCGGGCATCCCCGATTCCGGGATTGCCCATGCCGTTGGCTATTCCAATGAAAAACAGATACCGTACAAACGTGCTTACGTAAAATACACCCCCACCTGGCCCCGAAGCTTCATGCCACAAAACCAGGAAGTACGCGACCTGGTAGCCAAAATGAAACTCATCCCGGTACGTTCACTCATTCAAGGCAGGAAGATCGTATTCTGCGATGATTCTATCGTAAGGGGAACGCAGTTCCAGGATAATGTCAAGATTCTTTACGAATATGGTGCAGAAGAGATCCATGTGAGACCCGCCTGCCCTACCCTCATCTTTCCATGCGCGTTCCTGAACTTTTCGCGTTCCCGTTCAAACCTGGACCTGGCCGGAAGAAAAGCTATCCATGAGATCGAAGGCTCCGACGACAAGTACCTGGACGAATATGCCACCCCGGGCACTGCACGCTACCATGCCATGATCGAGAAGATCAGGGAACGTATAGGTGTGACAACATTACAATACCAGGAACTGGATGACCTTGTGGAAGCCATAGGCATTCCGAAAGAAAGGCTGTGCACACACTGCTGGGATGGAAGTAGTTGCTTTTGAGTTCGGAGTCTGGAGGTAAAAAACTTAACATCAAGCTTCCGCTTTCGTGTTTCGCTATTCGTGTTTCGGCATCAGGATCGCCTTGCCCCCGCTCATATCCTTTTCATATACTTCTATAGCCTTGTTTATGTCCTGCAGTGAGAAGGTAGCCTGCACCTTTGTTTCCATGCCATGTTTAAGTAAGCGGTTCACTTTCATGAGCCGGCGGATGGTTTTCAGCATCCCCTGGCGGGCGACCCATTCCCCCAGGAAAAAGCCCACGATCCCGTTATGTTTCCTGAGTAGTTGCTGTGGCATGAATTCCACTTGCTTTTGCGAAAGATTTCCATAGAGCAGTATCACGGTATTCGGGGGAAGATGATCGATGACACGGTTCACAAATTCACCACCAATGGCATCGAGGATCAATCCGGCTTTGTTATCCTGGCACCATCCCGCCAGTTTTTCAGCAAAATCATCCGTTTCACTGCTAAGGATCTCCCGGGCACCTCCTTCGCGGAGCTCACGCATGCTTTTTTCACTCCTGACGATGTTCAGCACCCTGATCCCCTTCTTTTCAAGGATTCCTGTCACCATCCTTCCAAGTGCACCACCGGCCACCGTACTGACCACTGCCAACTGCCTGTATTGTCGGGCATAGTCGAGGAACGCCAGGGCGGTCATGGGATTCACGATGGCCATTGAAGCCTGCTCATCGGAAACCTTTTTGCTTATCGGGAAACAACTTCCGGCAGGGGTTACCACATATTCTGCCCATGCTCCGCTGTAGCGGTGTTTGGCGGCAAAGGCCACCCTTTTCCCTTTAAAAAGGCGAGGCAAAATACCCGCTCCCGTAGCTACCACCATCCCGCTCCCTTCGGTCCCGGGGATAAAGCCTTCTGCCTCTTCCGGGTTCATCTCTTTTATCTTTGCCAGGTCGGTAGGGTTCACCGGGCTTGCATGAACTTTGATCAGTACTTCGCCCTTTCCAGGCCTGGGCACATCCACTACCCTTGTCATCAGCCGACCGCCCCCGGGTTCAAGGAAAACGGATAACATTGTATCAGGTATCATCTTCGAATAGGATATGTTTTTATGCTGTAAAATTAAAAATTCCAATTTTGACCCGTCCACAAAAAATGGTCTAAATCCTTCCCAAACACCCCTTTTTTTCGTAACTTTATGGCTCCGCAAACATGTAAAACAGATCCGGATGAGCTATATCAACCACGAACTCGACAAAATTGCGATAACCGTAAAATCACACAGGCTGCTCAAAGAACTATTGAAGGAGAATCCCACCCTGGAAGAGATCATGCGCAATGCCCGAAACGAAACCGAGGCCCTCGTGGGTGTCAGAAACTGGGTGTTGAGCGTACTGAACCAGAACCCCGATGCCTACAGGTTTTACAAAAGGGAGGTACAGGGCCGGGAAGCGTTTGAAAAGTTAAGCTGGAAGGATTTTGCGGGCATACGTATCCTGGATTACATTGACAACGCCGGCAGGCGGTTCGACGACCTGAACCTCAGGGGTGAAAAGGCCGTTAGCAATCCCATCAAACTGATATGGCTGGCGGTGAATTTCGGGACCGGAGGTGCCAAACCCTATTTTTTCAAGGATATGCTCCAGCTCTTCAGGCAGTTCTCTGGAAAAAGTGAACGAAAACGCCCCGGACGCAAACAGCTGGAAGAATGGATGGCGCGATGGTCATCCGGGATCGATCCGCGCATTATCAAGCTCCGCGAAGAGAACCGTGAACGCATATTGAAGATCATCATCAGCAAGATCGACAGTGGCGAGATCAAGGATAAGAAGTTCAATTTTAAATCAGGCATGTCGCAGGAGCAAAAATACCTGCAGGCCCTGGAATGGTGGAAGAGCTCATTGTTTCACCTTCGATTTGCGGTTCGTTCGCCCGACCTGCTGAACGAACTCCTGGGCTATTCGCTCGATCCCGACACCATGAAATTGCTGAAAGAAGCTGAAGAATTGGGAATTCCCTTCTTTGTGAATCCATATTATCTTTCACTTTTACATGTAAGGGTACCTTATTTTGCCATCGGCGCCGATCTTGCCATCCGTCACTACGTGGTTTACAGCCGGCAACTTATTGATGAATACGGGCACATTGTGGCCTGGGAGAAAGAAGATACCGTAAAGCCCGGCGAGCCCAATGCAGCCGGGTGGCTGCTGCCCTCCGAGCACAATATTCACCGGCGTTATCCTGAAGTGGCCATCCTTATCCCCGACACCATGGGCAGGGCATGCGGCGGACTCTGTTCCTCATGCCAGCGGATGTACGACTTTCAGCGCGGCAACCTTAATTTCCGGCTTGACAAGCTGAAGCCTAATGAAACATGGGAAGAAAAACTCATTCGGCTGCTGGAATATTTTGAAGGCGACAAGCAGCTACGCGATATTTTGATCACCGGGGGTGATGCCCTGATGAGCTCCAACGGGTCACTGGAAAAAATCCTCGATGAAGTGTACCGCATGGCCAAACGGAAAAGAGAGGCTAACAAAAAACGCCCGGAAGGGCAAAAATACGCTGAAATGGTCAGGGTACGGCTTGGAACACGGCTACCGGTCTACCTCCCGCAGCGCATCACACCGGAACTGGTAAGCATCCTGGGCAATTTCAAGAAGAAAGCCGCAGCGATCGGCATCCGCCAGTTCTTTATCCAGACCCACTTTGAGTCGCCTATGGAGGTTACCCCCGAAGCACGGGATGCCGTAAAACTGCTCATCTCATCCGGCTGGACAGTTACCAACCAGCTGGTCTTTACAACGGCAGCTTCAAGACGCGGACATTCCTCCAAACTCAGGAAAGTACTGAATGAGATCGGGGTATTGAACTATTATACCTTCAGCGTAAAGGGGTATATGGAAAACAACTTCAACTTTGCCACCAACGAACGTGCCGTACAGGAACAGATGGAAGAAAAAGTATATGGCATAATAGATGACAAATACCAGGATACCATTCGCCAATTCCCGGAGGATGCCGAGAACATGCTTGCCAACATAAAGTCCTTGCTGGGTAAAACAGGCCTGCCTTTTCTCGGTACCGACAGGAATGTACTCAACCTGCCTGGTGTAGGTAAAAGCCTGACATTTAGGACGATCGGGATAACGCGTTACGGTAGGCGCATCCTTGAGTTTGAACTGGACCATACCCGCCGTCATACGCCCGCCATGAAGGATATGGATAAAGTGATCATCATCGAGTCGAAATCGATCAGTGAATACCTGCAGCAACTGGAAGATATCGGGGAGGACATATCAGAATATGAAAGCATCTGGGGATATTCAAT